>JANMMQ010000226.1:0-4889 GCA_031373465.1 Ilumatobacteraceae bacterium
CGATCGTCATGGTCGCTGTTCGCGGGCATGCTCCCGAGTCGAATGCGAGGTGGGCAACACCTGCGGCGGCGGTACACATTCTCGCCGCCGGCGCGTGGGTTGGTGCGCTCGCGCATCTGGCGTTGATCGCGCGAGCCAACGCGGCCCGTGACCCCACGATTGAACCCGGGCCGTCGCGCTACGCCAAGGCTGCGCTTGTCGCGGCGATCACGACGTTGGTCGTCGGTGTCGCCGTGGCGATCTCTCAACTCGAACGATTCGATGACCTAACCGGCACCCGCTACGGACAAGTCCTGCTCGTCAAACTGTTCCTCGTCGTGATCGCCATCGCCGTCGCGTTCGTCGCCCGACGGCGAGGCATACCCGGCACGGGTTCGCGCATCCGACAACTCGCCCGGTACACGACGATCGAGGCCGTCGCGCTCTTGGGGGTTCTCGCGGCGAGCGCGTGGTTGTCCACCACCGCTCCGGCAACAGCGCTCGGCAACATCGAACTGCCGCCGGCACCGCTGCCAGCCCCAACAACGCTCACATCGGACCTTGCCGGCAGCCACCAGGTGCTCGTCGCAGCCGCACCCAATCGGCTCCAGATCAGAGTGCTCCCACCGGGCGGACAACCGAGCCGGCATCAGACATCAACGTTCAGCGGTGTCGAGCCCGATGGCTCCACCTTCGATGTCGAACCCCGACCGTGTGGACCGGGATGCTTCGACATCGCGCACCATTGGATCGACGGGATCACCCGTTTCACCGTCGGGGTGACCAACCCGGATGCGGACGGCGGCACGGCACAGCTTGCTGTCCTGTGGCCACCCGGTCCGGACGCGACCGCGATCCTCGCCCAGGCTGTGGCCGCCACGCGATTGGCTGGCGACATCACTGTGACCGAGACCGTCAGCAGCGGACCAGCCGCGACACTCGAACCGGGCGACCTGACAACGACCGGCGACAACTACATCTCGGCATCACCGTTCAGCAACGGCGCCGACGACGTCCATCAACTCCCAGCCGAGGACGGGCTCACCGTGATCGCCTTCACGGTCACCGGCACCGGCACCTGGCACCAACTGTCGATCGACGACCAGTTCCGGATCCGAACAGAGATCCTCGTCGACCCCGGCCACCGAATCGACCGAACAATCAAATATCGCGACGCGCCATGACCACCGCCGAGACGTTGCCGTGATCGCCTTCGACCCACGACTGGCGACATCGTTCACCGCCGGCCTGCTCGCCTCGATCAACCCATGCGGCTTCGTACTGCTGCCGACCTACCTCCTCTACTTCCGTCGGGATGGAGAGCAACCGGGGCGGGACCGGAACGCGGATCCATCCGGCGAGCCTTCGCCGTCAGCCTTGCCGTGACCGCGGGGTTCATGACGGTGTTTGTCGCCATCGGCACGATCACCAAGGTTGCCACCGGATGGTTCCTCGACAAGTCACCGTTGATCTCCCTGGCGATCGGGGTCGGCCTCGTCGTCTTGGGCGTGGCGATGATGTTCGGGTATCGACTGCCGTTCACCACACCGCGACTCGACGTCGGGCGACGAGATCGTTCGGTTGTCTCGATGTTCGTGTTCGGCATCACAGCGATCGGCCTGTACGGCATCGGGATGGCACTGGTCGTCACCAGCCTGACCGTGACGCTGGCGCTCGCCAACACCGCGATGCTTCGAACCGTTCGAAAGGGCATGTCAATCTTCGAAGACCTCGCTGGTGTGTTCGTACTCCTGACTGGCCTGTACATCTCCTGGTACTGGTACGTCAGCATCACAGAGCACTTCAACGCCCGTGTCACCACCAAAGTCGGCGACCTGCAAGAGACGTTCTCCGGGTTCGTGCAGAACAACCAGACGGCGATCGTGCTGACCGCGACCGCAGTGGTTTCGTTGGCCGCGATCGGCTCGCAGATTCACAAGCATCGTCGCCCGAGCTCGCCGTGATGGGACCGTCTCCCGCGACGGAATTGGCCGCCGATCACACGCGGGCGTGCTCCCTTGGCGTGGTCGTGTGCGACGTGTGGTCGTGTTTCGGTCCGTAGATGTCTCGGCGGGCACGCAGACCGTTGCCGATGACCACGATTTCGGCGAGTTCATGAACGGCGACGACCGCACCGAGACCGAGGACGCCGAACGCTGCAATCGGGATCAGCGTTGCGATCAGGAGCCCTGACAACGCGAGGTTCTGGAACATGATCGTCCGGGTTCGGCGGGCGTGGGAGATCAGGTCCGGCAGATGGGTCAAGTCGTCGCCCATGATGGCGACGTCAGCCGCTTCGATCGCCACATCGGTTCCGCCCCAGCCCATGGCGATCCCGACATCGGCCACGGCCAACGCAGGTGCGTCGTTGATTCCGTCGCCGACCATGACGACCCGACCGTTCTCTTTGAGTTGTTCGATGATGGCTGCTTTGTCGTTGGGCAACAGGCCGGCGTGGATCTCGTCGATACCGGCAGCGGCGCCGATCGCTTTGGCGGTTCCGGCGTTGTCACCGGTCAGCATTGCCACCTTCAATCCGAGCCTACGCAACGCGTCGATTACATCCGGCGTCTCAGCGCGGGTCTCGTCACGAACGTCGATCGCGCCCACAACCGACCCGTTCGATTCAACGACGACGACCGTGCCACCGTCGGCTTGGAACCGGTCCGTTTCCGCAGCGAGCACGCCAGGTTCGACGAACCCAGGTTTGCCGACCCTTACATGCTGGCCTGCAACGGTTCCGGTGATGCCCTGGCCGGCGATGGTCTGAACATCGGACGCGGCGAGCGGGGTGGATGCGGCTGCGAGGATGGCCGAGGCGAGCGGGTGGTCACTGTGTGCCTCGAGTGCAGCGGCCAAGCCCAACACCTCGTCGCGGGTGTGCCCGTCGGCGACGGCCACATCGATGACCGACGGGCGGTTGCGGGTCAGCGTGCCGGTCTTGTCGAGCGCGACGACTCTCACCGAGGCGAGCGCCTCCAGGGCGGCACCGCCTTTGATGACGATCCCGGCGTTCGTCGCCGCACCGATCGCTGCGAACACAGTGACCGGGACGGCGATCGCAAACGCGCACGGCGACGCGGCGACCAGAACGACAAGCGCCCGATTGATCCACAGGCCGGTGTCGCCGAACAACGCACCGACGACAGCGATGGCCGCGGCAACGATGAGGATGCCCGGCACGAGTGGGCGTGCGATCCGGTCGGCGAGACGCTGCGAACGGCCTTTGCGGTCCTGGGCGTCTTCGACTGCACGAACGATCCGGGCGAGGGTGCTGTCGGATGATTGCGCTGTCACTTCGATCTCGAGGAGCCCGCCGCCATTGACGCCGCCGGCGATCACGGGAGAACCAGGACCGACTTCGATCGGGATCGATTCGCCCGTTACCGCCGACATGTCCAGCGACGACTCCCCGAGACGGACGACACCGTCGGTCGGGATCCGCTCGCCAGTTCGTACCACCATGACGTCGCCGACGCCGACCTCGGCGGTGGCCACTTCGACGACCGCACCGTCGCGGCGCAGTGTGGTTGTTTCTGGCACGAGGCTGAGGACGGCGCGCAGTCCGCGACGGGATTTGGTGATCGCCCATTCTTCGAGGGCCTCGGAGAATGCGAACAGGAACGCCAACGCTGCCGCTTCACCGAACTCGCCCAACACGACCGCGCCGACTGCGGCGATCGTCATCAACAAACCGACACCTAGCCGACGACTCAACAGGCCGCGGACCGCGCCGGGTGCAAACGTCGCGCCACCGACAACGATCGCGGCGATGTACAAACCGTCAGCAGCCTCGGGACGGTCTGCGCGACCGATCACGACACCGGCGAGCCACATGACCGCAGAGGCGACCGCAGCGATCGTTCGCCAACGTTCCCTCCATCCCTCTTCGACGTCGAGGTCATCGCCGCCAGGTGTGATCTCGCAACACGAGTCAGCCACAGCGCGCCTTCTTTACTGGTGGTGCCATCGGCGGATTTGAGCACAACGTCAGGGCCTGGACGGCCATCAGCTTCGCTCTTCCTCCGAGCGAAAGTTTGGACAGAGATCCACCAACTCGCCGGTACATCCGAGCAGCGCCTCGGCCGCTTGGATGACCTCAACTACTTCGGGTTGCGCGATTCGGTACCAGACGGCTCGTCCCGCCGGACGGTCAGCCACCAAGCCACACTCCTTCAGACACGCAAGGTGGCCGGAGAGATTGCCTTGCGAGCCGCCGAGGCGACCCTGGAGATCCCTGACACGGAGCTCACCACCAGCAAGCGCAACCAAGATTCCGAGGCGCGTAGCGTCCCCGAACCCCCTGAACAGCTTGGCAACTACTTGTATGTCCGTGGCCAACGCAGTGGGCACAGTCGGCCTCCTCTCTTCAGGTAGTTCGAACCGGGCGGGCCCGCGCGACCAACCGCTGTGTGACGATAATAGTGGGCTTGATCTATGTTATCGACATTGACAGATACATCGGTGACCACCGATACTTTGTCACAATGCAGAGCACGCTGATCCAACTGAGCGGTGGGATTCTGTCTCTCTGCTTAGCTCGGCGCCACGTCACCCCCCGGTTGGCGATGCTGCCAAGAATCAGCGGGGCGAGCGCCCGGCTCCCGACAGTGTCGTGGCGCTCGCCCAGCTCGCAGGCACCTGCCCAAACTTAGCCTCGGTTGATCGCACTGCCGTCGCGATCGAACGCGGTGTCCCGCGGTGAGGCTGGCGTCGAACTCGGCGCTGCTTCAGGGTCACCTCGGCCCAAGGCGGCTTAGCGCCGTCGCCGTTGCCCTCGTCGCCGCACTTGCCGGGGAACGCGCCCGCCAGTCGCACACATCGCCTGCGCGTCGATCCACCAAAGGTATGAACACCAGGCAGGCACTGAACGAAGCGGACGCCATCTTTCGGCGGCTGCCGACGAAGGC
>JANMMQ010000245.1:0-2851 GCA_031373465.1 Ilumatobacteraceae bacterium
GCGGCGATGTCGATGTCGCGGCGCCACCTGCTCACCGGCGCGGGTGCGTTGCTGGTTCTGGCGGCGTGCGGAGATGATTCGACGTCGAGCGCGGGTCAGACCGCCGGTACGTCGGGCAACGCCGGGACCGAGCCTGATCCAGGCACCACCGGGTTCACGATCGCCCAGCGCTACCCCAGCAACACGTTCGTGCCGGGCGTGGTGCGGCTGCCGATCTCCATTGCCAACAAAGACAGCCTGATGACAACCGGCCCATCGCAACTCGACGGGCGAGTGCTCGATAGCAACGACAAGCAGATCGCGACCGTCAGCGCACCGATCCACTCGAAGGATCTCGTCATCCCCTATTGGGCGGTCAACGTGCAGATCGATCTGCCGGGGACGTATACGCTGCGCCTCGACGGTGACGACGGTTTCGGGGCGGCCTTCATCGTCAGCGATCCGGCCACCGTGACCGTGCCGTACATCGGCTCGCTGCTACCGCCGTTCGACACGCCCACGGTCGACAACCACCGCGGTGTCGAGCCCTACTGCTCGCTGACCCCCAACCCATGCCCTTTGCACGATGTCACGTTGACGCAGGCCTTGGCGTCGGGGAAGCCCGTCGCCTACATGGTCGGCACGCCTGCGCACTGCCAGACGGGGACGTGCGCGCCGGCGCTCGAGGTTCTCGTCAAATCCCACGCCCGGCTGGGTGACGCGGTCGTGATGGTGCACGCCGACGTCTATTCGGATGCTGCCGGCACCACGGTGGCGCCGGCGGTCAACGCCCTCGGCCTGGACTACGAGCCGGTGTTGTACCTCGTCAAAGGCGACGGGATCGTGAAGGATCGAATCGACGTGATCTGGGATCAGGCCGAGCTCGACGCGCGGCTCGACGCGTTCTTGGCGTGACTGTTCTTGGCGACAGTCGGGTCAGCTGAAGCTGGAACCGCAACCACATGTGCGGCTGGCGTTCGGGTTGTTGATCGAGAACCCGGCCTGGTTCAGGCCGTCCTTGTAATCGAGCGTGGCGCCCTGCAACATCTGGGCCGACGCGGAGTCGACGACGACGTTGACGGTCGCCCCCGGATTGCCGAACGTCGCCTTCTCATCATCCGCGGCGACATCGCCATCGAAGAACATCTCGTACGAGAACCCACTGCAGCCACCGGGGCGAACTGCGACGCGCAATGCCAGGTCGAGGTCGCCTTCGGCTTCTAACAATTCTTTGACCTTGACGGCAGCGGTATCGGTGAGGGTGATCACGGCGTTGGCTCCTCCTGCGGTTGGGAAGTCATTGTAACGAGGTCCAACCGTAGAATTGATGTTGTGATTCCCAGCCCACCTGATGTCGAAACTGTCACACAGCTGTTGCGCTCCGTGATCGATCCCGAATTGGGCTCCGACATCGTTTCGCTGGGCATGGTTCCGTCGGTCTTGGTGGACGATGACGGCGTGGTCACGGTAGGGGTCAAGCTGACGATCGGCGGTTGCCCGCTGCGGGCACAGATCAAGAAAGACGTCGAGACCAGGGTTGCGGTGCACCCCGGTGTGACCAAGGTCAAGATCGACTGGGGCGAGATGACCAGCGACGAGCGCTCCGACGTCATGCTCAAGGCCCGGTGGAACGCCCGCGAGAATGCTGCCGAGACGGAGGTGTCCGCATCGACGCGGATCCTGGCGATCGCCAGTGGCAAGGGCGGTGTCGGCAAGTCCTCCGTGACGGTCAACCTGGCCGCAGCCATTGCCGCCGAGGGTTTCACGGTCGGGGTGCTCGATGCCGACATCTGGGGCTTCTCCGTACCACGCCTCCTCGGGATCGACGACCGGCTCGAGGCTGAGGCTGTAGAGGGCCGTGACAAGCCGATGATCATTCCTCGCATGCTGCCCATGGGCCGTGGAATGCTCAAAGTGGTCAGCACCGGCTTCCTGGTCGAGGAAGACACGGCGCTGATGTGGCGTGGGTTGATGCTGAACAAGGCCGTCGAGCAGTTCCTGCGCGATGTGCATTGGGGTGAGCTCGACTACCTGTTCATCGACATGCCGCCGGGTACCGGCGATGTGCAGATGGGTCTGGCGAGAATGTTGCCGCGAACCGATCTGTTGATCGTCACAACGCCGGCCATCGCTGCTCAGAAGGTGGCTTCACGGGCAGCCGACATGGCCCGGCGCAGCTTCTTGCGGGTGTGTGGTGTGATCGAGAACATGTCGTCGTTCACGTGCGAGCACGGGATCGAGTATCCCCTGTTCGGAATCGGTGGAGGGCAGGTCCTGGCCGACGAGATCGGCGTCGAACTGCTCGGTCGCGTCCCCCTCGAGCCAGCCGTCGCAGCCGGTGGAGATGCCGGCAGGCCGGTGGCGATCGAGGGAACCGGGTTGGCGGCGGCAGAGTTCCGCGCGATCGCCCGGAAGATCATCGATGAGGTCGCACCGCCGGTCAACATGGCCGGATGCTCGGCACGGATGCTGTCGCTGGTTGCTGCGGCGCTCGATGCATCCGATCAAACCAAGGTGTCGTAGTCCTCGTCGTCAGGCAGTGACACACCGCTGATTCGTCCGGTTGCGTCGCGGCGCAGCTTCGGGAGGATTGGTGACGGTCGAGAGAGTCGTTTCGCCGAGGCCATGACAGACGCGGTTGAGTCGCGCTCGTCGAGGAACTCGAGGTTCTTGATCGTCGGAGGCATCATCGTCAACTCTCCATTGGCCTGACGGCGCAGCGCTTCTCGCGGTCGCACCCAGACGCTGGCGATCGTTTCGTTGTCGTCGTGCTTCGATGTTTGTTCGGGTGGTGCGGCGGCGACGAAGAAACGGGTGTCGAAGCGTCGTGATGATTCGCCGACCGGCGTGATCCAATGACTGACCCAGACCA
>JANMMQ010000252.1:0-2444 GCA_031373465.1 Ilumatobacteraceae bacterium
CCGCCATCACCCGCACCGAACGGATAGTCGTCGACGTCGATGCCGTGGTGGACAACCGCATCCACCTGTAGGTGCGTCGATGCCGCGTGTGAGTGCGAGATGGCTACCAATGCGACCCGTGGCACCACAGCTCCGTAGACAGCGTTGTAGGTGCGATTGAACGGGTTGTGATTGGTGGTCACGACCGGCAGGTTCGGGTAACGCGCCGAGTAGATGGGGCCCGCAAGGGTGTTGTCGTGAACGACGTCGAAGTCCTTCACCAGCTCGTAGGCGCCGATGGCATGCTCCAGCTCGATGTTGGCGCGGCCCATCCGAACGGCAGCATCCTCCGCCGGGACGACTGACGCCTTCGGGACCGGACATTCCGAGTCCGGATGACACACCAGCAGCACCTGGTGACCTGCGGCTTGCAAACCGCGGGCGAGCTCGTCGAGCACCGCCTCTGTTCCGCCGTATGCGGGCGCCGGAACAGGGACCCAGGCGGGGGCGATGATCGCGATGTCCACGTCGTTCTCCTTGCTACCGCGACTACCGGAGGTTCCGGACGGTCTCCGAGCCGACGACTCCGGCCGAGTCGGGCCGTAGCGCCAGATCGGTGGTGCGAATGCGTGCCGATGAATGCAGCCTGTTGAGGAAGTCGCGCGCCCACCGATGGACGTCGTTGTGGTGCACAGCCGTGCGCATCGTCTTCAAGCGAGCCGCCCGCTCCGACACCGGCATCTCGACAACGCTGACGAACGCCTTCTTGATCGCTTCGATGTCGTAAGGATTGACGATGATCGCGCCGTCGAGATCCTGCGCTGCACCCGCGAACTCGCTCAACACCAACGTTCCGTCCAGATCACCACGCGAAGCGACGAACTCTTTGGCAACGAGGTTCATTCCGTCGGCCAGAGAGGTGACCACCATTGCGTTGGCTGCTCGGAACCACGCCGCCATCTCGGCCTCGTCCAGTGACGTGTCCGTGTAGCGAACCGGTAACGAGCCGTCGAGGCGGGCGTGCTTCGTGTTGATCGTGTCGATCAACGTTTCGACCTCTTCGCGCTCGTCCTCGTATGCGGACACGTCGGTACGGCTTGGGACTGCCACCTGAACGAATGCGCATTTCTCGGCGTCGAGCCGGCCGTCGTCGAGCAGCTCGCCGAACGCCCTGAGTCGCTGCGAGATGCCCTTGGTGTAGTCGAGCCGGTCGATGCCGAGGAAGATAAATTCGACGCCCAGCTCCGAGCGATGACGGGCGGCATCGGCGACAGCGGCTTCACCGAGCGAGTCCCAATGACCGAAGTCGACCGAGATCGGGAAGGCATCGACATCGACGACGTGTGAACCATCGAACAACATGTGCCCCCGGGTGCGCGACTCCACCAGTCGGTCCGCAGCCGCGATGAAGTTCTCGACGTCTTCCGCGACCTGGAACCCCAGCACATCGGCGCCGAGCATCCCTCTGATGACTTCCTTTCGCCATGGCAGCATGGAAAACAGCTGCGCGTTGGGGAACGGTATGTGCAAGAACAGACCGATGTGCAGATCGGGGCGCTTCGAACGGATCATCTCCGGCACGAGCAGCAGGTGGTAGTCGTGGACCCAGACAGTGCCACCGAGCGGGGCGATCCGTGTGACCGCCGCGGCGAACCTTCTGTTGACGATGCGGTACGAGTGCCACCATGCCCGGTTCAACTCGACCCGCCTGAGTCGCCCGTGGAACAGCGGCCACAGGATCTCGTTGGAGAAGCCGCGGTAGTACCGGTCGACCTCATCATCTGAGAGCGCCACCGGATGGAGACGCAGATCGCCGTGATCGAACTGCTTCGGACGGCCGGAGTCCGGCCCGGCCCAGCCAACCCATTGGGTGCCGGCGGCGGTCACTGATGACAAGGCGGACGCCAAACCACCGGGACTGGTCCTGAGGTCCCCATCCGCAGAGACTTCGACCGGCAACCGGTTGGCTGCCACGACGAGTCCTTTCATCAGTTCAGGCCTTTCAACTCAGCTAGCAAAGCCCGCCTCGGTTACCCGATCGTATCTCCACCGAAACGTTGCAACGCCACGATGTTGATTTCGTCACAAACGGCTGGCTGTTGATCGGTCCCACAAGCGGTGTAAGAAGTGTCGTGCACCACGCGCTCATAGCGGTCGACGTCGACGGAACCCTGTATGACGGCGTCGAAGTCGCCTCTGAGGCCGTTGACGCCTTGCGCATGGCCCATGACGATGGCCACACGCTCGTGATCGTAACCGGCCGGCGATGGGAGGAGCTCGGCCATGTCATTCCCGGCGTTCTGGGCTTCGTGGTCCGGGCCGTCTGCGAGGAAGGGGGCGTGCTGGTGAGTGTTCAATCGGGCGAGCTGACGTTGCTGGCCGAGGAAGTCGAAGCCGACCTGGTTGCCGGTCTGCGCGCCGCCGACGTTCCGAACATCGACGTCGGCCGCGTCGTGGTCGGCGCG
>JANMMQ010000272.1:0-3317 GCA_031373465.1 Ilumatobacteraceae bacterium
CGGCTCATCGCCCGTTCGACGTACGGGCCCATCCGGTCCCAGTCGGGCTGGATGACGCCGAACGAGAAGTCGGTCGGGATGGCGCCGACGTTCCAGGGAGCGCAGACAGATTCGAACAGGCCGATCATCAACCCACCGACCTCTTCGCGGTAGTAGCCGTAGTTGGCAGGATCCTCGATGACCGGCCACGTGTTGGCAAGGCCGTCGATCTGCTCGGTGATGAGGTAGTAGTGCTCCGCCGCCTGCAGTGGAATGTTGATCCCGGCGGCCTCACCCAGCTGGCGCGCCCACATGCCGGTGCAGTTCACAACGAACTCCGCCTCGATGTCGCCGGCGTCGGTGCGCACGCCGGTAACAACACCGTTGCGCTCGACGACACCGTTCACCGACACGCCTTCGATGATGGTCGCGCCCTTCAACCGGGCTCCCTTGGCCAATGCCATGGTCACGTCGACGGGGTTGGCTCGGCCGTCCTCTTTCACGTAGAAGCCGGCCAGCACATCGTCGGTGCGAGCCAGCGGGAAGAGCTCATCGACTTCTTTGGCAGAGATCTCGTGGACGTCGACACCGCAGTACCGGTTGAAGGCGGCAACACGTCGATATTCCTCGAGCCGGTCGGGCTCGGTCGCCAGCTCGATGAACCCGACACGGCTGAAGCCGGTCGATTGGCCGGTCTCCGCTTCCAGCCGGGCGTACAGGTCGCATGTGTACTTGCGCATCTCTGTCGACGTCTCCGACAGCGAGCCGAAGGTGACCATCAGGCCAGCGGCGTGCCAGGTCGTGCCCGACGTCAACTTGTCGCGCTCCAGAACGACGATATCGGTACAGCCCATGTCGGCAAGGTGGTAGGCAACCGAGGACCCGATGACTCCCCCACCGATCACCACCACGCGGGCACGCTGGGGCAACGACGGTGACATGGGTGCCGAGTGTACGGTTCCTGCTGGTGCGGACAAGGAGCGGACAAGGAGCGAGCAAAGGACGAACGAGAGTGGACGGTAAGTGCCGACCTGGAATGCCGAACTGGAATGCGGACCTGAATTCAGTCCAATCCGGAACGAGTCGTGTGACGAATGAGTTACATGACTGAGTCGGCGACGTCGCCCAGCGAGGGGCCGGCAGATGCTGCGTAGCGCGCTGCGCCGACGCGGCAGCGACGAGCAAGCCGACGATGACCTGAAAGACCCTCTCGGCACGCTGCTCGGCCGCGCCGGTCGAGGAGATCAGGCCGCGTTCGCCGATCTGTACGACGCACTCGCTCCGTTGCTGTACGGACTGGTGCTGAAGGTCGTCCGCGACCCCGCGCAGAGCGAAGAGGTGACCCAAGAAGCCTTCGTCGAGCTGTGGCGATTGGCTCCCCGCTACGACGCCAGTCGCGGCTCCGTCAGATCGTGGGCTGCGACCATCGCCCACCGGCGGGCGATCGACCGTGTTCGTTCCGAGCAGTCTGCCAGAGACAGGGCGGATCGGGAGGCGCAAAAGCGACCCATCCAATACGACGACGTCGCCGAACACGTGGTGGCCAACATCGACGGGACGAGAGTGCGCAAGGCACTCGAGCGGTTGACCGAGATACAACGACAAGCGGTGGAGCTCGCCTACTTCGGCGGACACAGCTACCGCGAGGTCGCCCTCCTCCTGAACGTTGCCGAAGGGACGATCAAAACCAGAATTCGCGATGGGATGATTCGATTGCGCGACGAACTAGGGGTTGCAACGTGAGCGGCATCGACATCCATCAACTGGCGGCGGCCTACGCGCTGGACGCTGTCGATGAACGAGAGCGCGCCGAGTTCGAGGCCCACTACCCCACCTGCCCGGTTTGCCGCCCCGAGGTAGCCGGCTTCAGAGAGACGCTCTCGCAGGTCGCCGCATCGGTCGCCAGCGCTCCCCCGACGTCGCTCAAGGCCAGCGTCATGGAAGAGATCGGCACCACTCGGCAGCTCTCCCCGCTGTTGCCGGATTCCGTCGTCAACCTGGCGACCCATCGCCAACGCCGTCAGACGATGCAGCGCGCGCTCACCGGTGCCGCAGCGCTTCTGCTGATAGCCACGGGCGCCTTCATCGTCGGGCGGCGCTCCACCGGCGACGATTACGCCAAGGCCGCCGCCAGTGTGATCGGCAGGCCCGACACTCGGATCACCACATTGGACGGCACTGGCTCCGGGTCCTTCCGCGTCGCCTGGTCGCCGAGCGCAGGCCGCATCGTCGTGATGGGCGACGGCCTGGCCGAGCCTGGCCCAGGGAAGGCGTACGAGTTGTGGCTCGTCGACGATTCAGGGGCACACGCCGTGCGACTTCTGGACAAGGCCAAAGACCAGCAAGTTCGCCGGGTCGTACCCATCGAGGGTTCGCCGAAGCAGTGGGCAATAACGGTCGAACCAGAGGGTGGCGTGGACAAGGCAACCGGCGCGATCATCTTTTCCGGCGCGGTGTGAAGAGTTACTTGAACGCTGCGCGTAGGGCCGCGATGTGCGACGGACCGATTCCGCAACAGCCACCGATCATCGACAAGTCGTATGAGTCGGTCCATTGCTTGGCAAGCTCGACGTATTCGGCTTCGGGAATGATGTCGACGAACTGCCAGTCGGGCATGGCGAAGTAGCCCGACTCGGCGTACGCACCCAGCGACCCGCGCCAGTGCCGCCTGACGATCTCCAATGCCGGAGCCGTGAGGTGCGCAGCGGAATGCATCACTGCGACCATAACCGCCGGCGCGGCTCTGAGCAGCGTCTCGACGAAGTCGTCGAGCAACCAGTTGGGTCGTCCGAAGCCGGTGAGACGACCCTCCTCGTCGTCTTCAACTGCGATCCCGATCCAGACAGGCAACCCCGTGGCGGCGGCAGCCTCAGTGGCCCACACCGAGTAGTCGCCATCGCGCATCATCTCCATCGCAATCACGTCAACGCCGGCTTCGGCGAGACCGGCTGCTTTCGCCGCGAACAATCGCCGGGCTTCGGGCTCGGGCCATTGCCGCAGCATTTCACTGCGATCGCTACCGGGGATTCCCGGTCGCATCACAGAGAACGATCCGGCAACGGGCACGGTGCCGTTGCTGGCCTCGCGGGCAAGCCGGACTGCAGCCGTATCGATGATGGCGACATCCTCGTCGCGACCCAGATGATTGAACAGCAGCGGGCTTGTCGCGTACGTGTTGGCGATCACGACCTCGGCACCGGCGGCGAGATATTCGCGATGCGCCTGGCGGACGATCTGCGGGTGGGTGAGGTTGGCGTCAGCCCCCCAGGTTTCGCTGTCCATCGGCGCACCGAGAGCCTGGATCAGCGTGCCGGTGCCGCCATCGAGAATGATCATCG
>JANMMQ010000279.1:0-4030 GCA_031373465.1 Ilumatobacteraceae bacterium
GACACCGGGAAGGCCAAGCACGAAGGGTGAGTGCCCGCAACCCCGACGTGCTGGAAGCGTTTGGAGTCTCAGGACCACCCCCATGTGGTCCTCCGACTCCAAACGCACCTCGGTGGGTTTGGTTTCGACGGGTGCGCGGCGAGGCTGGGAATACACTCTCACGACGAGTCGCCGGGTTAGCTCAGTCGGCAGAGCACTTCACTTGTAATGAAGATGTCGTGAGTTCGATTCTCACACCCGGCTCAGCAGTGATTCGGCCGATGACTGGCGATGAAGTCTGTTGCCTGCTAGAACGTTGGCGGGCGCAGAACAATCGGGGGTCCGGTTCAATGCAACGGTACAAGACTCCGCGCCCAGCGCGCCGGTCGAGGCGCGACCGTTTTCAAAGGCTCCGCCTGTTGGTGGTTTTCGGTGGGCTCGTCGCGGTGATCCCATCCCTGTGTCTCGGAGACCCGGCTGCTGCTGCAGCCATTCCGTCGGCGGCCTACGTCCCAGTGCAACCGTGCAGGCTGGCAGACACGCGCCTCAGCGGCGGATACTCACGGCTCGACGCGTCGAGCGTGCAGATTCCGGCACGCGGCGTGTGCGGCATCCCTTCCAACGCGACGTCGCTTGCCTTGACATTGACCGTTGTCGGACCGCAGGCCGCCGGCTTCCTCACGGCGTGGCCGTCGGATCAAGCTCGACCGGTCGTTTCGAATGTGAACTTCGGCGTCGGCCAGATCCGGGCGAACGGCTCGATCACACGAGTCGACGCATCGGGTTCGTTCCGCGTCTTCACATCCGTTCCCGCGAATGTGGTCGTCGACGTCGTCGGCGCGTTCGTGCCCGCAAGTACAGCTACCGCGGGCCGCTTCGTTTCTCGACCATCGACACGTCTTTTCGATTCGCGTTCGGGGCCAAGGCTCGCGCCAGGCGGCACCAAGACCTTGCCCCTGCCAAGTGGAATTCCCGCAGATGCGGTGGCACTGGCCCTCAACGTCACGATCACCGAATCAGCCGGGCCTGGGTTCGTCACTGAGTTCCCTGCGGGTCGTCAGATGCCGACATCGTCGATCTTGAACGTCGACCAGCCCGGCCAGACGCGGGCAGCGGCCGGCATCTTTCCCGTTTCACCGACGGGCGTCACGTTGTACCTCTCGGGAGGTGGCCACATCGTGGTCGACCTCCTCGGCTACTTCACGGGCCCCTCCGCCGGATCAGGTACCGACGGACTGTTCACGGCCTACGATCCGACCCGTCTGCTCGACACCCGTGGCGCGAGCCCCCTCGGCAACAGCGTGCCGCTGTACCCAGGCGGTGGCCTGGAACTAGCAGTTGCACAAGGAGGATCGATCGCCTACAACGTCACGTCGGTCGATGGCAATCCCGGGTATGTCACGGCATTCCCAGCGGGCACCGCACCGCCCAACACGTCGACGGTCAACTCCGTCGGCGGCGGAGACGTAGCCGCCAACTTTGCCATCAGCCAAGTTTCGAACCGCGGCCTCGGCTTCTACAGCCAAGCACAGACCGACCTGCTCGCCGATCTACAGGGCTGGTTCTCCGGTCCGTCTGCGACCGCAACGCAGGCGCCGCCGGCGAACACACCCCCTCCCACCCCGCAAGTGAGCTATTCGCCGTGCACCGCCGACGGACTTTCATCCCTGAACGCCACCCGCGCCGCTGCCGGGGTAGCACCGCTCGCAGTGAATCCTGCCGCTCAGGCCTTTGCCTGTTCGTATGCGTTGCAGTTGGCGATGGCTAACAACGGGCTGGTGCACTCCGACAGTCCGACCCGCGATGCTGCCACCGGATGCCCCACCGGCGAAAACCTCGCGCTCTCGTCAGGTACGTCGCCATCGTTGTTGATCCCGCTGTGGTACGCCTCACCACCACACATGGCGAACATCAAGAACGCGATGTACCAAAGCGCGGGGCTGGGGTTCGTCGTGCGCACGGATGCGACGGGCAATCAGGTGATCTACGGAAGCACCGTCTTCGCACTCTGCTGAGCCACCGCCTGTACGAAGCCAGGGTCGGCAATACCAGCAACCAACTGGGCCGGCTCCCAGTTCCGGTTCGCGTGCATGATGAACATGGAGCAGATCGCGGACCGGGCAACGGACAGATTCTGCCCGCCTCGGAACACCCGGGTGCCATGCAGTGCACGGTGAACTTCGATTCTCACAACCGGCTCCCAACGCAATCCTGGAGCCGGCGACCTCGGGAAGTGGTCGCTGGGCCACCGGAGTGGTCGTAGTACTACGACGATCGTTCAATTGCGATTAATCCGTCGCTAGGTAAACGATTGGTTAATGGGAGGTTACATACTCTCGTCCCACGATGGCTTCGGGCTCGGTCATGTTCGACGGAACAGCCTGATCGCAGCTGCGTTACTTGAAGCCTGCCCACGGGCCGAGATCACGATCGTGACCGGTGTGTCGGTGCGCCCTGGCTGGTTGCGCGATCCGCGACTGCGTGTCGTTCAGGTTCCGGCGCTGCTCAAAGACGCTGGGGGCACCTATCGAAGCGGTCGAATGAGCTTCCACCGGGCGATCGGGACGCGGATGCGCGTGTTTCGTGAGCTCGTCGACGCGCAACGCCCGGACGTCTTGCTGATCGACCGACATCCATACGGAACCGCTGGTGAGCTGCGGCCCGGGGTTGAAGCCGCCCGCCGGCAGGGCGCGGCGATCGTCATCGGGTTGCGCGACGTGCTTGACGAGCGGGCCCAGGTTCGCGCCGAGTTGAGCGGTGAGGGCTGGGACGACGTCGTCACCAACTTCTCCCGCCTGCTGGTGTACGGCGATCGTGTCCTGTGTGACCACGAGGACGAATACGACGTTCCCATCGAGCCGTATTACTGCGGGTGGGTTTGTGAGCACCCCAAGGCGCCCAATGTGGCCGAGCCTCGTCATTTGGTGGTCGCCGCGGGCGGCGGCGGCGACGGCGGCGCAGTGTTCCGCCTGGGTGCCGATCTCATCCGACGCCGTCCGGACTGGCACGGCACGCTCGTCGCCGGGCCGTACGCAGCCGACGTGCGGGGCATTGCCTCCCGTTCGGGCGCCAGCGACCGGCTGATAGTCGTGCGCGGCGCCGCCAACTGCCTGCCGTTCTTCGCCGCTGCCGGCGCGGTGCTGCAGATGGCGGGGTACAACTCGACTGTCGAGTCGCTCGCGCTCGGGATCCGCCCGATCCTGGTGCCGCGCCGTAGCCCGAGGCGCGAACAGGCGATCCGGGCCTCACGGCTGGCGTCGCTCGGCCTCGTCGACGTCGTCGACCAGGGAGCCGATGCTGCCGAGGTCGACTGGCTGCTGGACCGTCCTCGCCATCATCCTCCCGGTGCAATCGCACAGGCCGGTCTCGGCCTGGACGGCGCCGCTAACGCCGCAAAGGAGTTGCTCGCTCTAGCCGAGGTCAAGGCGGCATGAAGAGCCTCCGGTCGATCTGGCCGTTTGTCCGGCCTCATCGACGCATGCTCGCCCTCGGCGGCTTCCTCGCCGTGATCGAGGTGCTCCTCGGCCTGGCGCAGCCGTGGCCGCTCAAGTTCGTCGTCGACGACGTGTTGAACGCTCGGCCACGACCTGGCAACACGAGCCAGCTCCTTGCTCTGGCCTGTGCCGCTCTAGCTCTCCTCGTGATCGTCAATGCGCTGGTCGACTACTGGGCGACACGTCTGCTGGCTTCGGAAGGACTCAAGCTCGGCAACTCGATCCGGGAGACCGTCTTCGCTCACCTCAACCGGCTGTCGCTTCGCTTCCATGGGGAAAACCGGGTAGGCGATCTGTCGGCTCGCGTGACCAGTGACGTCGATCGAACTCAGGACATGATCATTCAGACCCTGTCCATCCTCGTTCCGAACGCGCTGCTGATCGTGGGGATGATGACCATCATGGTGATCCTCGATCCGGTTTTCGCCTTGCTCGCGCTGGTGGCGACGCCCCTCCTCGGATACACCGTGTATCGCTCGACCCGCGCCCTCAAGATCGCCTCACGCGGCGCACGCAAGGCCGACGGTCAAGTGGCGGCCGCGGCGACAGAGGACTTG
>JANMMQ010000306.1:0-2386 GCA_031373465.1 Ilumatobacteraceae bacterium
CCGAGCAGGGCACGCATCAGTGGGTTCAGGACGCGGACAACGATGCCAGGCGGACGAGCGTCCCGAACGATGGCACTCATTGCCGTTGGGGTTCGACGATTTGGCCGATCGCTGCCGCGACGCCTCCCTCACCGGGATCCACGGGCTCGAGATAGAAGCGTGCCCACGTGGCCTGTTCGCCCTCGAAGCCGAAGATGATGACGCCGCGCATGAGGTGCTCTGCGCCGTCCGGGCGAGTGCCGCGCATCTCCCATTCCGACCAAATGGCCTCACCGTCGACATCATCGTCAACAGAGGTGCGCAACACGTCGGCAGTGATGTCGGGAACGCCCGCGAAGATACGTGCCCAGTTCTCCCGAACCTGTGATCTCCCAACAAACCCGCGACGGGGATGCGCCGGAGTCTCGTTGCGGTAGTCGGCAGCGAAGCACTCGGCGAGTGCATCGAGATCGTGGTCATTGACCGCGCTCACGAGACGCCGGAGCAGTGGGCTCTCAATCTTGTTCTCAACATTCGTCTCAACTTTCACGATCATTCCTCAGTTCTGTTCCAGCTGGCTAGAATGAATTTAGTATGGCCCTCCGAAAGCGCCCGGTCAAGCGGACAAGGACGTATGACGCGACGGAGCGCCAGCAGCGGGCTAGAGAATTGCGTGCTGCGACGCTGGACATCGCCCAGCAGAAGTTCCATGCGCACGGATACTCGGGCACGACCGTGGAATCGATTGCCGACGCCGCGGGAGTCTCCGCGGCGACGATCTACAAGACATATGGAGGCAAGGCCGGTCTCGTGCGCGCCCTGTGCGACCGAGCCCTCGCCGGTGTTGGGCCCGTCCATGCCGAGGAGCGTTCCGACGCCCTGCGATCGGCGAAAGATCCGCGAGATGTGATCGAGGGATGGGGTCGCCTGGCCAGCGAGGTGTCGCCTCGCATCTCGCCACTGCTCCTCTGGCTCCGCGAGGCCGGTCGTCTCGATGCCGGTGCCGCTGCCCTCTACCGCGAGCTCGACGCCAAGCGACTGAAACGGATGGGCGCCAACGCCGCGTCGCTCGCCAACTCCGGCCACCTGCGACGAGGTGTCACCAAGCGGGACGCACGCGACATCATGTGGTTCCTGACTGCACCCGACACCTACGACTTGCTCGTCAATCAGCGACGGTGGTCTATCGGACAATATTCGAGCTGGATGGCCGAGACGATGGTCGCCTCGCTGCTGTGAGCGCTACGGCAGGGTCAATTAAAGCAAGTGATTACTTGCTTTAATCCTCTTCGCCCAAAAGTTTCGGCACGAAAGAATTGCGATCTAGATGGTGGCGTAGGCCCGCACGGTGAACGTGCCCAGTCCCTCGATCTTCGGGGGCACAGCGGTGAACGAGAACCCATCCGATGGCAATGCGTCGAGACCGGTCAGGTGCTCGATGATGGGGATGTCGCTCCTCAGCAGCGTGGTGTGCACCGGCCGGCCGTCGCCGTCGGGGCTGTCGATGGCATCGATGTTCAGCGAATCGATGCCGACACAGAGTGCACCGGCCTCGACGAGTGCCTCGGCGGTGGCCGCCGCCAGATGCGGATGACGATCGAGATAGGCAGGGGTCGCGAAGTGACGGCTGTGGTCCGTCCGGAACAGCACAGCGCGGCCGGCCAGCGCTCGATCGGCCACGTGCTCGGGGCCGATGCTGTTGATGCCGCGGCAATCGATGCAGATGCCAGGCACGGACGCGACCCGATGTAGCGGCAGGCCCGTGAGGTCGTGGCCGTCGGCGAACCGGTGATATGGCACGTCGATGTAGGTCCCAGTGTTCGAACAGATCGTGATCATGCCGATCGTGAAGGTCACACCGGGGCCATAGATCGCCTGCGCCGCTTCCCGGTCGAGGTGCTCGAAGATGTGCGGTGGCGGCAGGCCCGGGTACGTCTGCAAACCCTCTGTGACCGAATGGCTGAGATCGACGAACGTGGGCGCCGCGTCCATGCTGTCAGCCATCTTTGAGCAGGTGTACTTCGTCGAGGCAGAACTGCAGCAGGTCCCAGACGTCGGGCACCAACTCGCGACACGAGACCAGCCCGAAGTCGAGCGTGTCGGTGTAGCTCTGCACGGTGATGTTGAGACCTTGGCCATCGGTGATCGTCGACACGGGGTAGTAGTGCTTCATCCGCGCGCCTGCCGCGTAGAGGGGCTGACGAGGACCGGGCACGTTCGAGATCACGAGGTTCATCGGTGGATTGACCCTGTCCACGATCCGCGTCGCGGCTGCAAGACGTATTGCACGCGTGGCGAGTGCCGGCATCGCCAGTTGAGTGAAGTCCATGATGAGGTCGGCAGGCATGAGGTCGAATCGCTGCTTGGCGGCGTTCATCGTTTCGTGCATCGCCAGCACGCGCTTCAC
>JANMMQ010000322.1:0-16040 GCA_031373465.1 Ilumatobacteraceae bacterium
GTGGATGTCGGCCACACCCTTGGCAGGGCGAACGACAACATCAGCACGGCGAAGAGGACCGGGATGACCCAACGCGGCCACCCACTACCGATCGGGCGTCGACCGCCGCGCTCGGGAGGCTGTTGATCGTTCTGCGGGCCACGGCCACCCGAGCGGCCGGGCGGCGGCGGGGGAGGCGGGGGAGGCAGGTTGCTCATTCCTACAATGCTACGGGTCCTCAGGGCAATTGGTTCTGCAGGAGTGCATCCACCATGCGGGGTCGTTCGGCGCATAATTTGGCCCGATGAATCGGCAGTGTTCGCGTTCCGGCTGCGCGCAGGTTGCGTCGTCGACGCTCTCGTACCAGTACGGCCGGGCGATCGTCTGGCTCGACGATCTCACTGCCAGTCGCGACCCACACGACTACGACCTCTGCGAGCGTCACACGGCCCGGCTCTCGGTTCCGAACGGGTGGCGATTGGAGGACCGTCGCAGCAGGCGCGTGCTGACGTTCGCGGCCTCCTCGCGACTCGCCGGCTGAGGCTGTCGGACCCGGTGCGCCGGTAATCTGTCCATCAATGCCCAGCGCCCAGGTTTCTCCCACGCGCGTCGACCCTGACCAGCCGCGAATCGGCGGCAAGCAGGCTTTCGCCGTGTGGGCCATCACCTGGTTGGTCGGCAACGTCGTCGGGGCCTCGATCGTGTCGGCCACGGGCTACAGCTCCACGTCGGATTCGCCGGTGTGGGTGACGATGGTGCTGGCGGCCGCGCTGTGGACGCCAATGCTGGTCGGGCTGTGGGTGCTGAGCGATCGTTATGGCCGCGACCGCGCCGCGCGACCTCGATCGGTTTGGCATAGCTTCGCCGACGAATATGGTCTGCGATTCAAGCTCGTCGATCTCGTCGGTGTACCGGTCGGAGTCCTGTGTCAACTCGTCGTCGTTCGACTCGTCTACTGGCCCCTCGAACGTGGTTGGCCGCAGACGTTCAGCCGTTCTCGAGTCGAGAGGAACGCGCGCGATCTCTACGACCAAGCTCACGCCGGATGGCTGGTCGGCTTGGTGGCGATCGTGGTGATCGGTGCCCCGATCGTCGAGGAGCTGATGTACCGAGGCCTGCTTCAGGCAGCATTGGTCAGGCGTGTCAACGATGCCGTCGCGGTCGTCTCTGTCGCCGCCTTCTTTGCGGCGGTCCACTTTCGATGGGTCGAGTTTCCAGGGTTGTTCGTCTTCGGCCTGATCCTCGGCGTGTGCGCGTTGCGGACTCGCCGCCTCGGAATGAGCATCGTGGCGCACATGGCGTTCAACGCAACCGGGCTGTTGCTGGTTTCACGGCTGTGAACGACAGGGTGATGCTCAGTGCCTGCACTGGGATGAAACAATGTCGGCCGACATGACCGAAGTAATCGACGATCCGATCATTGCGGACGAGCCTTCGCCTGCGGCACCGATCCCGACGGAGGTGCCACGGCGCAAGTTGGTCGACCGAATCGGGTCTCGCATCGTTCGTCGGCCGCGCAACTGGCTCGACCGACCGTGGACCAATGAGCGAATCGCCCGCTACCTCACCGCGTTGATCGTCGTCGGTGGATGCACGTTCGCGGTTTTGAAAGTCGTCCACCTGAACCTGGTGTTCGCGAACAACACGCCGACGGGTGGCGACATGGGGGCTCACGTGATGGCCCCTGCCTACCTGCGCGATCATCTGCTCCCGCACTTCCAGCTCACCGGATGGAGCAACTACTGGTACGACGGCTTCCCCTTGTACCGCTTCTACATGGTCGTCCCGGCACTGATGATCCTGGCGCTCAACATCGTCTTCCCGTATGGGGTTGCCTTCAAGTTGGTCGCCATCCTCGGGCTCGTCACGTTGCCGGTGTGCTGCTGGGCGTTCGGTCGGCTGGCCCGTTTCCGCTATCCCATGCCGGAGCTCATGGCCCTGGCCGCAACCATCTTCTTGTTCGACGAGAGCTTTTCGATCTACGGCGGCAACGTCAAGAGCACGATGGCCGGCGAGTTCTCCTTCTCGATCGCACTGTCGTTCGCCATCCTCGGTCTCGGAGTCTTCGCTCGCGGGATGGAGACCGGCAAGTTCCGCAGCTGGGCGGCGATCCTGCTATCCCTCGCCATGCTGTGCCACGGGATCGTGTTGCTGTTCGTCGCACTCGGCGCGATTCTGCTCTGGGCGGTGTGGATGGACCGCACCCGGTTCGTCTACGGGTTCACAGTGCTTGCTGCAGCAGTGCTGCTCAGCGCGTTCTGGGTCGTTCCGTTCCTGGCCAACCACGCGTACATGACCGACATGAAGTACCACGGTCGGCCCGATGGCGTCACCGATTCGTATTGGGACATGTTCTTCCCGTGGACGACCTTCCTCGACATCATCGTCACTGGCGTTGCCATTTTCGGATTCGTCGCGTCGGTCGTACGGCGACATCTGGCTGGCGCATGGCTGGGGATCTGTTGCCTGGCGCTGACTGCTTTCGTCTTCCTCGCCAAGAACTCGCTACCGGTCATCGGCCTGCTGTGGAACCCCCGGCTCCTGCCGTTCCTGTACCTGCTGCGGTTGATGCTGATGATGGTCGGCATCGTCGAGTTCGTCGAGGTCGTGGTTCGGGGCAGCCGCGGCCGGGTGTCGCGCGGCAACGTGTGGAAGGTCGGCTTGGGCACGGCAGGAGTGGTCGGCGTCATCGTCTTGGTGATGGAGCTGTTCCTGTTCCAGCAGGTGCCGGGCGGGCGAACGATCACCCAGCACGGCAAAGCGGTCTATGCGTGGGGCATCGGCGACTTCAATCCGATCACGCTGTCTCCGACCGCGAAGGACGCGCAGAGCGACGGCTGGACCCGGTACAACTTCATGGGATACGAGGGCCGCGACGCGTATGGCGAGTACAAGGCGCTGATCGACCAGATGAAGTCTCTCGGCGCCGACACCACGCACGGTTGTGGGCGGGCGATGTGGGAGAACAACGGCGACAACGGCCAGTACGGCACGACCATGGCGCTGATGCTGTTGCCCCACTGGACGGATGGCTGCATCGCCAGCATGGAGGGGTTGTTCTTCGAGGCCAGCGGCACCACGCCGTACCACTTCGTGACGGCAGCGGCCATCAGTAGCAACAGTTCGAATCCCGTTCGCGAGTTGCGGTACGACGACAACGATGATTCGAAAGGCGTGCCGTACCTGCAAACGCTCGGCGTCAAGTACCTCATGGTCTTCACGGAGAAGGCCAAGATCGAGGCCGACAAGCGATCCGAGCTGGCCAAGCTGGCCACGGTCGGGCCGTGGAACATCTACCAGGTGGCCAACAGCGATCTCGTCGTGCCACTGACGACGCAACCCGTCGTCGTCAACCATCGCAGCGGCGATCAACGCGAACGCAATCTCGAGATGGGGATGAGCTGGTTCCAACATCAGGACGAGTGGGCAGCGATACCTGCCGACGATGGACCCGCTGAGTGGCAGCGCATCGATCTCCAGGTCGACACCTCCCGCAGCGACGGCCTCGCCCCGGGCGCGTCGGGTCGCAAGATCGACGTCGTCCAACCGGTCCAGGCGATCAAACCGAAGGCCCTTCCGGCAGTCACTGTCAGCAAGGTGCATCTCGGCGATCAGGATCTTCGCTTCACCGTCGATCAGATCGGCGTGCCGGTGCTCGTCAAGATCAGCTACTTCCCGAACTGGCACGCAAGTGGTGCCGAGGGTCCCTATCGCATCGCCCCGAACCTGATGGTGGTGGTGCCGACCTCGACCAATGTGCATCTCACATACGAACGTTCGAACCTCGACTACCTCGCGTACCTGTTGACCTTCATCGGTATCGCGATGTTGATCGTGATGCGGATCCGCGGCGACGTGCGCCACGCCAACGCGCATCCGTTCGGCAACGAGTCGGACCCGATTGCGTTCCCGTGGGACGAGTGGGATCCGACATCCGACGAATTACTGGTGGATCCGACCCCGTCGCAGCAGTGGCAGGTCGAAACCGACGATCCTCTCGACGCAGATCTCGATGCAGAGTCGCTGGTCTGGGCCCCACCGGCCGAACCTCCGCACGACTCTCACCCACCCGGCGCTAACGTCTAGGCCCCATGTCCTCACCCGAGTCTCAGCTGCTGGACGCCATCGTCAAAGCGTATGACGTGCGTGGCACAGTCCCTGATCAGCTCAACGCTGATGTCGCCCACGCCCTCGGTGTCGGATTTGCCCGATTCGCCAACGCGCAACGCGTGCTGATCGGCCGCGACATGCGACCATCGGGTCCCGAGCTCGTCGAAGCGTTCACCCGCGGCGTGCTCGAGCAAGGTGTCGATGTCGTCGACCTCGGACTGACCTCGACCGACCTCGTCTACTTCGCCGCCGGCAAGCTCGATGCGCCCGGGGCGATGTTCACCGCATCGCACAACCCGGCGCAGTACAACGGAGTGAAGTTCTGTCTCAGCGGCGCTCGCGCCGTCGGCCAGGACACCGGGCTGGCCGAGATCAAGTCCATCGCCGGCGACGTGCTCGCCGGCAACGGTCCGCTGCCAGCGGCGCGTTCCGGCTCGGCGACCAGCCGCAATCTGCTCAGCGCCTTCGCCGATCACGTGGTGTCGTTCATCGACGCTTCGTCGATGAGGCCGATGCGAGTCGTCGCCGACACTGCCAACGGCATGGGCGGCCTGGTCGTGCCTGCCGTCTTCGAGCGTCTCCCCCAGATCACGTTGGAAGTCATGTACGGCGAGCTCGACGGCACCTTTCCCAACCATCCCGCCGACCCGCTGCAGCCGGCCAACCAACGCGACCTGCAGGCGCGAGTCGTGTCGGGTGGGTTCGACGTCGGGTTGGCCTTCGACGGCGACGCCGACCGCGTCTTCGTCGTCGACGAGAACGGTCGAGGGCTCAGCGGCTCGACGACGACCGCGTTGCTCGCAGCCGCAGTCCTCCGCTCACATCCGGGCGCGACGGTGCTGCACAACTTGATCTGCTCCAAGGCAGTGCCCGAGGTGATTCGCGAGAACGGCGGCGTGCCTGTGCGCACCAAGGTGGGGCACTCGTTCATCAAGCAGATCATGGCCGAGACGGGTGCTGTGTTCGGCGGCGAGCACTCGGCGCACTACTACTTCCGCGACAACTACGGCGCAGACTCTGGACTGATCGCTTCACTCATCGTGCTCGACGAGATCAGTCGCGCCGACACTGTGCTGTCCGTCGTGCGCAAGCCGTTCGAGCGCTATTCGTCGAGCGGCGAGATCAACACACAGGTCGGTGATCCTGTCGCGGTCATGGCCCGTGTTTCCGAGCAGTTCGTGGATCACCAGCAGGACCACCTCGACGGGTTGACCGTCGATTGCGGTTCGTGGTGGTTCAACCTTCGGCCGTCCAACACCGAGCCTCTGCTGCGGTTGAACCTCGAGGCAGGCACCCGTGACGAGTGCGATCAGCGCGTCATCGAGGTGCTGGCTCTGGTCACCAGCACCTGATCCTCGGCGATGAGTGTGAAAGGATGAAGCCAATGGCGCTGGACCCCCGTTTGCTCGCAGTACTGGCCTGCCCGCAGGACAAGGGCCCTCTGTACTACCTCGGCGATTCCGACGGTCTGTACAACCCACGATTGCATCGCCGGTATGAGATCCGCGATGGGATACCCGTGATGTTGATCGACGAGGCGGTCGTGGTCGACGACGCCGAACACGAGGCGATCATGTTCCGAGTCAGCAGCGAAGGCATCGCGCCGACGTTCGTGGCCTGATCATGCCGCGTACTGAATTGGAGTCACCGTGGGATACGCTCACACCATGAAGTCAGGGCGTCACATCGCGCGGTTGACGGCTGCCACCCTTGCCCTCATCGGTGCGGGTGCCGTTGTCACCCCCGGAGTCGCGACACAGGCAGCAGTCACATGCGCCGCCGGCACGCTGTGCGGCGGTGGCGAGTTCCACCCGCTGACCCCTTCGCGAATCTTCGATTCCCGGCCGGGCCTTGCGATCAACGATGTCGTCCCCAACGGCGCCAAGCCGCTTGCTGCACCCGCTCCGGCAACCTTTGACATCGGCCTGCTGGGTCTCGGCGGCATTCCTGCGACAGCCGCCGACGTGCTGGCTGTAGTTGTCAACATCACGGTCACCGAGCCTGGTGCAAACGGCTACCTCGAGGCGTACGGCAAAGGTGCCAAGCCTGCGGTTCGCACATCGCTGATCAACTTCGGGCCCAATCAGACGGTGCCCAACGTGGCCATCGTCCGGCCTGGCGCGGACGGCCAGCTCGAGATCGGCCTGTTCGGCCAGAGTGGCACCGCCCATGTGGTCGTCGACGTGTTCGGCTGGTTCTCCACCAGCAACGCGAGCGACATCGCTACAACCGGTGGGGCGCGGTTGATTCCCACGACGCCATCTCGCGTGCTCGACACCCGCGACGGAACGGGCCGTGCTGCCGCAGCGGTTGGTCCGTTGACGCAGGGCCAGACCATCGACCTGCAGGTACGCGGCGTCGACGGTGTCAACCCAACGGTCACAGACGTCGTACCCGATTCGCCGAACGTCAGCGGCGTGCTCCTCAACGTCGTCGGCATCAGTGCCAGGCCCGACGGCGCCTCGACCTACCTGTCGGTGGTTCCCGATCCCGTACTTGCCGGTCAGACCCCGACAACGTCCAATCTCAACCTGGCCAACGGCGTCATCAAAGCCAACCTCGTGTTCGTCCCGGTCAACGCCGATGGCAAGGTTCGCATCTTCAACTTCCACGGCTCGACCGACGTTGTCGCCGACGTGGTCGGCTACTTGCTCAGCGGCCAGGATGTCGCGACCCGCAGGGGTCGCGTCGTGCCGCTGTCGTCGCCGTACCGCACGTTCGACACCCGCGACGCCCAATGGGGCGGTGTGGCCCTTGGGCCAGGTCAGGCCGAGGACTGGAGCTTCGCCGATTTCGCCGCGTCTGTGGCAATCGGGCCGGATGCGGTGGGCAACCAGCTGGCCGTCATCGGCAACCTCACGTCAGCAGAGCTGAAGCGTCAGTACCCGTCGCAGCCCGCAGCCTCGTTCCTGACGGCGTATCCGACCGGCGGCACACGCCCGCTGTCGTCCAACCTCAACACGGTCGAGGGCCCGCCGGTCCCGAACATGGCGGTGCTCACCTATGGAGCCAGCGACACGTTGCGGGTGTACAACCTTGCCGGGTATGCGCACTACCTGTTCGACGCGTCTGCCGTCGTTCTGGCCGACTAAACTGTCAGCACCCCACGGGCTGATCTGAACGTTGCCAGCTGGCACCGGCCCGGCAAATACTTGGGTACAAGCCTGTGCCCGCTTTTCACCTGTGGAGGAACCTGTCATGACTTCGTCACTCGCGGCGCGCCGCGACTATCGCGTCGCCGATCTCTCGCTTGCCCCATTCGGCCGCAAAGAGATCCACCTCGCCGAACACGAGATGCCCGGCCTGCGCGCCTTGCGCAAGGAGTTCGGGCCGTCGAAGCCGCTTGCCGGGGCGCGCATCTCCGGGTCGTTGCACATGACCATCCAGACCGCAGTGCTGATCGAGACGCTCGTCGAGCTCGGCGCCGAGGTGCGCTGGGCGAGTTGCAACATCTTCTCCACCCAGGACCACGCCGCCGCGGCGGTCGCCGTCGGTCCCGAGGGCACCGTCGAAGAGCCTAAGGGTGTCCCGGTATTTGCCTGGAAGGGCGAGACACTGGAGGAGTACTGGTGGTGTGCCGAGCAGATGCTGACGTGGCCGGATGGAGTCGCGGGGGAGCAGCAGGGCCCCAACATGATCCTCGACGACGGCGGTGACGCCACGTTGCTGTTGCACAAGGGCGTCGAGTTCGAGAAGTCGGGCGAGGTGCCCGACCCGACGTCGGCATCGAACCCAGAGTTCGCGATCGTGCTCGGCCTCCTGCAGCGATCGTTGAGGACGGACCCGAAGAAGTGGACGCAGATGGCAGCGCAGATCAAGGGTGTCACCGAGGAGACCACCACCGGCGTGATGCGTCTCTACAAGATGCACGAGCGCGGCGAGCTGCTGTTTCCGGCGATCAACGTCAACGATTCGGTGACCAAGAGCAAGTTCGACAACCTCTACGGTTGCCGGCACTCGCTGACCGACGCGATCTGCAGGGCCACCGATGTGATGCTCGGCGGCAAGGTCGCGGTCGTGTGCGGATACGGAGATGTCGGCAAGGGCTGCGCGCAGGCGCTGAAGGGTCAGGGCTGCCGCGTCATCGTCACAGAGGTGGACCCGATCAATGCGCTGCAGGCGGCGATGGAGGGCTACCAGGTCACGACGCTCGAGGATGTCGTCGCCTCAGCCGACATCTTCGTGTCGGCGACAGGCAACGATCACATCATCACCGTCGACCACATGCATCAGATGAAACACAACGCGATCGTCTGCAACATCGGGCACTTCGACAGCGAGATCGACATGGCCGGCCTTGCTCGCAGCGGAGCGACCCACGACCAGCTGAAGCCAGGCACCGATCTGTGGTCCTTCCCGGATGGCCACGCGATCATCGTTCTCGCAGAGGGCCGACTGGTCAACCTGGGGTGTGCCACTGGCCACCCGAGCTTCGTGATGAGTTGCTCGTTCAGCAACCAGGTGATCGCCCAGATGGAGCTGTTCAACAACGTCGAGCAGTATCCGTTGGGCGTGCACGTATTGCCGAAACGGCTCGACGAGAAGGTGGCCGCGCTGCACCTCGACGCCCTCGGCGTGAAGCTGACCAAGCTCACCGACGAACAAGCCGAATACCTAGGCGTAGAACCCTCCGGCCCCTTCAAACCAGCCCACTATCGCTACTAGTGGTCGGGACTGGCCTCCGCTCGCTTGGGCTGCTCCCTCCGTGCGGCTCGTCGCTGGCGCTTCCCTCGCCGCCTACTGATCAGTTCAACTCGACGCTGGCGGCTGAATGGTCCTGTGCCGACCATCTCGGCGCCCGCGTCGGGAGGTCGAGCATCGGGATGAGGACGTGGATCATGGGGCCGATGCCGAGCATGAACGCCAGGGTGCCGATGCCGATGTGACCGCCGAGCGCGACGCCGGCGGCCATCACGGCTGCTTCGAGAACGGTTCGGGTAACGCGCACGGAATACCCGCGCGCCGCGAGACCCACCATGATCCCGTCGCGCGGCCCGGTGCCCAAGCCGGCGCCGATGTACAGGCCCGATCCAACGGCGATCACCGTCACGGCCCCGACGACGTACGCGAGGCGCGGGAGCAACCGGTCGGTCGATGGAAGGTGATCACCGATCAAGTTGACGACGAGCCCGATCTCGACGGCGTTGAGGACGGTTCCGATGCCGGGTCGTTGCCGTAACGGGATCCACAGCAGCAACAGCAGGAACCCGACGATCTCGATGACCAAGCCCAACGACAGACCGGTGCGGCTCGACACGCCTTGATGAAAGACATCCCAAGGCGCAAGCCCGAGGCGTGCCGTGACGAACATGTTGATGCCGAGTGCGAAGCACGCCAGCCCGATCACGCACCGGGCCAACCGCTGCACCGGACGGTCGGGACACAGGCGGCGCAGCACGAATCGACCCTACCCAGTGGCTGTCACACCCTCCTGGTATTGATGACACCATGTTGCTCTCCAGACGTTGCGCAGCCTGTGGCCGCGCCGGCGAGGCCCTGTGCCACCCTTGCCGGTTCTCCCTCGCGTCCGTTCGTCCGCTGCGCAGCCCCGAGGGCATTCGCGCCGCGTTCGCGTTCGAGGGAACACCCCGGGAGTTGATAGTCGCGCTCAAGTTCCGGCACCGGCGTTCGGCCGCCGGCGTGCTGGCCACACACATGGTCCGTCGGCTGGAATTCACAGATGTGGATGTGGTGACCTGGGCACCCACCAGCGCTCGCCGGGTGCGGCGGCGCGGGTACGACCAGGCAGAGGCAATCGCGCGCGCCGTGGCCCGTCAGCTCGGCGTTCCGTGCCGGCGTCTCTTGTACCGTGCACACGGCAGTCCGCAGACCGGCAAGACCCGCACCGAGCGTCTCGTCGGTCCTGCATTTCGTGCCCGGCAGCCGCGCCACGGTCTCGCGGTCCTGGTCGTCGATGACGTCGTCACCACGGGTGCGACGCTGCGAACAGCTGCCGACGCCCTGCATTCGGCAGGTGTCGACCACGTCCAGCTGGCCGCCGCGGCCAGCACTCAGCGCCCGGCCACAGCTCATCGAAGGTGACCGGTGTTGTAAAGGTCAGCGCCGCACCCGCCGGTAGGCTGTCTAACCGCATGGGCATCCTCGATCGCATCCTCCGAGCCGGTGAAGGCAAGAAGCTCAAGGCCCTGGAGGGCCTGGTACCCGACATCAACGCACTGTCAGCGAGCATCAGCGCGCTGAGCGACGATGCGCTTCGCGCCAAGACCAACGAGTTCCGCAGCCGCATCGACCGAGGCGAGACGCTCGACGATCTATTGATCGAGTCGTTCGCGGTCATGCGTGAGGCGGCGACGCGGGTGATCGGTCAACGCCACTTCGACGTGCAGTTGATGGGCGGCGCGGCGCTGCACTTCGGCTGGGTCGCCGAGATGAAGACAGGCGAGGGCAAGACGTTGGTCAGCACACTGCCCGGGTACCTCAACGGTCTCGGCGGCAACGGCGTCCACCTCATCACGGTCAACGACTACCTGGCTCGGTTCCACGCCGAATGGATGGGCCGCATCCACAAGTGGATGGGTCTCGATGTCGGCCTCATCATCCCCGGGTTCAAAGAGCATCCGTCGGAGAAGCGGGCCAACTACGCGTGCGACATCACGTACGGCACCAACAACGAGTTCGGGTTCGACTACCTCCGCGACAACATGGCCACGACACTGGCCGACAAGGTCCAGCGCGGGCACAACTTCGCGATCGTCGACGAGGTCGACTCCATCCTCATCGACGAGGCCCGCACGCCGCTGATCATCAGCGGCCGTGTCGCCGACGCGGCGAAGCTGTACTACCGGTTCGCGTCGATCGTGCGCTCACTGAAACGCGACGTCGACTACGAGGTCGAGGAAGACAAGCGGGTCGTCGTGCCCCTCGAGGCCGGCATCGAGAGGGTCGAGCAGGCGCTCGACATCCCGAACCTCTACGACGAGGTTCAGCAGAACCTGGTTCATCAGCTCTCGGTCGCGTTGAAGGCCAAGGAGCTGTACAAGCGCGACAAGGACTACATCATCCAAGGCGGCGAGGTGAAGATCGTCGACGAGTTCACTGGTCGCGTGCTCGATGGTCGCCGATGGAGCGAAGGCATCCACCAGGCCGTCGAGGCCAAGGAGGGTGTGAAGATCAAGGAAGAGAACCAGACCCTCGCCACGATCACCCTGCAGAACTACTTCCGCATGTACGACAAGCTGGCGGGCATGACGGGTACGGCAGCCACCGAGGCGGCCGAACTGATGGGCACCTACCAGTTGGCCGTCGTGCCGATCCCCACCAACCAGACCGTCATCCGCAACGATCAGGCAGATCTCATCTACAAGGCTGAACCGTCCAAGTTCGGCGCCGTCGTCGATGACATTGCCGAGAAATACGGGCGTGGTCAGCCCGTGCTGGTCGGCACGATCAGCGTCGAAAAGAGCGAGTACCTGTCCCAACTCCTGAAGAAGCAGGGTGTGCCGCACGAGGTGCTCAATGCCAAGCAGCACACCCGTGAGGCGATGATCGTCACACAGGCTGGTCGCCTCAACTCGGTCACCGTCGCCACCAACATGGCCGGCCGTGGCGTCGACATCATTCTCGGCGGCAACCCAGAAGGTCTAGCCCGCCACGAAGTCGTCAAGGAAGGCCACGATCCCGACGTGTTGGTCGACGATTTTGCACTTCCGTTGCCACTCGACGAGATGCCCGATGAGTTCAAGGCCGCCCGCACTGCTGCCCTCGCCCGTTACGACCAGTTGCTGGCGAAGTTCAAGGACGATTGCAAGATCGAGGGCGACAAGGTTCGATCCCTCGGCGGCCTATACGTGTTGGGAACAGAGCGTCACGAGAGCAGGCGAATCGACAACCAGTTGCGCGGTCGCTCCGGCCGTCAGGGGGATCCTGGTGAGAGCCGTTTCTATCTGAGTCTCGACGACGAGCTGATGCGGCTGTTCGCAACCGGCGCCCTGTCGTGGGTCATGGGGCGTGCCCTGCCCGACGATGAGGCCATCGAGGCCAAGATGGTCACCAAAGCCATCGAGCGGGCTCAGACAACGGTCGAACAGCGAAACGGCGAGATCCGCAAGAACGTGCTGAAGTACGACGAGGTGATGAACGAGCAGCGTAAGGTCATCTACCGGCGCCGCGATCAGATTCTGGATGGTGCCGACCTGAAGTCTGCGGCCATGGAGTACCTGGCCGAAGCCGTCAACTCGCTCATCGAGACGCACTGTGCCAGCGTCGCCACCGACGAGTGGGACCTCGGCGGCCTGGTGTTGGAGCTGAAGACGTTCTGGCCGAGCGACATCACCGAGCGGGAACTCGAGGATTGTCACGAGACCGACGAGATGTACGACCTCGTCATGTCCGATGCGTCTGCGTACTACGAGAAGCGCGAGGCCGAGCTCACCCCGCCGATCATGCGCGATGTCGAGCGTCAGGTCATGCTGCGCATCATCGACCAGCGGTGGCGCGAGCACCTCGAGGAGATGGACTATCTGCAGGAGGGCATCAACCTCCGTGCAGTGGGGCAGAAGGATCCGCTCGTCGAGTGGCAGCGCGAGGGCTACGAGATGTTCGGGAGTCTGATGAAGGGCATCGCCCAGGACTTCGTCAAGTACGTCATGCACGTCCAAGTCGTGCGCAATGACGTGCCGGCACTCACGGTCCAGAACGTACAACAGACGTCGAGTGAGAGCGTTCAGCCTGATGGCTTCGCCGCTGCGGCGCAGGCGGCGGCCGCGTCAGGCGACATCGATCCCGAGGTTGCCGCTCAGGCTGCGCAGGCTCCTGCGAAACAGCAGACGATCGTCAAGGACGAATGGTCGAAGACCCCCCGAAACGCCCCGTGTCCGTGCGGCAGTGGCAAGAAGTTCAAAATGTGTCACGGTTCCTCCTGATGGTCGGGACTGGTCTCCGCTTCGCTTCGACTGCTCCCTCCGTGTCTCCGGCTCCCTGGCGGTCGCTCGTCGACCTGCCGCACCGCTTCGCTTCGACTGCTCCCTCCGTGTCTCCGGCTCCCTGGCGGTCGCTCGTCGACCTCCCCTCATCTCCTCGAAGTTCTCAACTCTTCCACCCACATGCGTGATTATTCCGATGATCTGAAAGAGCTGCGCCGGCGTCTCGGCGAAGCCGAGGGCTATCTGAAGATCGATTCCAACAGGTCGCGGCTGGTCGAACTGGAGCAGGAGGTGGCCCGACCCGATCTCTGGGACGACCAGGACGAGGCCAAGCGGATCAACACCGAGTACGCCAACGTCAAGACCGACATCGAGCAGTTCGATCAACTCGCGGGTCAGCTGGAAGATGCGGAGGTGCTGCACGAGTTGGCCCGCGAGGTCGACGACGCGTCACAGGAGCCCGAGCTCGATGCCGCAATCGCGTCGATCACGAAGCAACTCGACCAGCTCGATCTGCGCAGCCTGTTCACCGGCGAGCACGACGAGGCCGATTGCATCGTGCAGATCAATGCCAAAGACGGCGGTGTCGACGCCCAGGACTGGGCCGAGATCCTGTTGCGCATGTACGGCCGCTGGGCGGAACGACGCGGCTTCGGCTACGAGATCGACGGCATCAGCGAAGGTGCAGAGGCGGGCATCATGTCGGCCGAGTTCACCTTGAAGGGGAGATATGCGTACGGCCTGATGACGTCTGAACGGGGAACGCATCGCCTCGTGCGCATCAGCCCGTTCGACAACCAGGGTCGTCGGCAGACGAGCTTCGCTGCCGTCCAGGTGTGGCCGGTGATGGATGCGCTCGATCTCGAGGTCAACGATGCCGACGTGCGCATGGAGGTCTTCCGTGCCAGCGGGGCAGGTGGCCAGCACGTCAACAAGACATCTTCGGCTGTGCGCCTGATCCACGAGCCGACGGGACTTGTGGCCTCATCGCAGGAAGAACGCAGCCAGCTGCAGAATCGTGAGAAGGCGATGACCCGCCTGCGCACGATGATCGCCGCGAAGATCGAAGAGGAGCGCGAGGCCGAGCTCGACAGCATCGCCGGCCAACAGGCGCAGGTGGGGTGGGGGAGCCAGATCCGCTCCTATGTCGTGCAGCCCTACCAGATGGTGAAGGACCTGCGCACCGAGGTCGAATCGAGCAACGTCACCGGTGTTCTCGACGGCGATCTCGACGAGTTCATGGAGGGCTATCTGCGATGGCGACGGCGAGAAGCGCAGTGAGGGCGTTAGTGTTTCTCCGGTTCCCGGCGGGGCGGCATTTGCAACAGTTCGTGGAGAAGCGCGCATGATCCGACTCGAAAATGTCACGAAGAGCTACTCGACCGAGGTCGTCGCGCTCCGTGATGCCAGTTTCGACGTTGCCAAGGCCGAGTTCGTGTTCCTCGTCGGCCCGTCGGGCTCTGGCAAGAGCACGTTGCTGCGGATGATGAACCGCCAGGAGAGCCCGGAGAAGGGCTCGGTCTGGGTGGCCGGGCGAAACATCAACGAGATGTCCGACAGCAAGGTGCCGCACCTTCGTCGCAACATCGGCAACATCTTCCAGGACTACAAGCTGCTGCCCACTCGCACGGTGCACGAGAACGTGGCCTTCGCCCTCGAAGTGATCGGCCGGCCAAAGCACGTCATCCGCCAGCAGGTGCCGGCGGTGCTCGATCTCGTCGGCTTGTCGGGCAAGCAGGAGCGCTTCCCGCATCAGCTCAGTGGTGGTGAGCAGCAGCGTGTCTCGATCGCCAGGGCGTTCGTGAACCGGCCGCTGATCCTGCTCGCCGACGAGCCGACCGGCAACCTCGACCCCGCCACGGGCGAGGGCATCATGCGCCTGCTCGACCGCATCAACAAGACCGGAACGACTGTGGTGATGGCGACACACGATCAACGCATCGTCAACATGATGCGCAAGCGCGTCATCCAGCTCGATCGCGGCATCATCGTCCGCGACCAGGCCAGAGGTGTGTACGAATGATCTCACGCCTGCGCTACACGCTGCGCGAGATGTGGGCGAGCCTCAGCCGAAACCTCACGCTCACTGTCGCAGCAGTGATCACCTCGATGGTCTCGTTGTTCCTCTTCGGCATGACGCTGCTCATCCAGCAGGCGTTCGACAACCAGCTCAGCCAGTGGACCGGCGGCGTGAAGATGATCGTCTACGTCAAGAACGGCACGGCAGACGATGCCGTGGCGACGATCAAAGAAGCGTTGGAGAGCCGCCCCGAGATCATCAAGAACGTCCAGTACTGCTCGGTGCAGTGTTCGTTCGCTCAGGCCCAGAAGCTCTTTGCTGCCGACCCCGAGTCGCTGAAGTTCCTCTCCGAGAAGAACGTGCCGTCCTACTTCGCGGTCGAGCCCGTCGACAAGCAGAGCATCGTCCAGTTGGTCAGCATCCGCGATTCGTTCACCCAATTGCCCGGTGTGCGCAGTGCTGACTTCCCGTCAGATCAGATCACGGTGTTGGGCAAGCTCAAATCGTTCTTCGGTGTCCGAACCTACGTCATGTCGGGTGTGCTGTTGTTCGCCTCGATCCTTCTGATCTGGAACACGATCCGAACGGCCATGTTCGCCAGACGACGCGAGATCGAGGTGATGAAGCTGGTGGGCGCCACCAACTGGTTCATCCGACTTCCATTCATGCTCGAGGGGCTCTTGCAGGGCCTCGCCGGAGCCGCATTGGGCAGCGTGCTCCTACTCCTGGGCAACGCTGACTGGACATCGGGTGTCCGCAAGTTCCCGAGTGAGGCCGGTCTGGGTGGGTTCGTCGTCACCGACGGCTACCCGATCAGGGTCGTCATCTTCATGGTGATGCTCGGCGCCTTCGTGGGCGCCGTCGGTTCGGCCACTGCCGCCAGTCGCTTTTTGGACGTCTGACGCGGTTAGGTTCCGCGGATGGAGTACACCCAGATTCTGTTCGATGTCGAGTCGGGCATTGCCACGATCACGCTCAACCGGCCGGAGCAGCTGAACGCCTTCACCACCACGATGATGCGCGAGATGATCGATGCGTTCGGCCGCGCA
>JANMMQ010000344.1:0-9380 GCA_031373465.1 Ilumatobacteraceae bacterium
ATCTTGTCCAGCGGCTGAAGAAGGCGTAGCTGTGCGCGTCATGTGGACGACGAACCACAAAGCGGGGACAACGCAAGACTGTCCACCGAACCACATTTGTGTCATTTCCATGCTGTGTACGGCGGGGGATACGCATGGGGAAGCAGTTCTGACCCCTACGCTGGCCGATCAACCGCTTATGCACAGTCCACAGCCCTTATTACCTTTATTACCTTTATACATCACCTCATTGTGAGAAAGGCCTCCCTGTGAAGTTCCGTTGCGAACGAGAATCACTCGCCGAAGCGCTCTCTACCGCCGGCCGCGCGGCAACCGGCCGCACCGGGGCACTTCCGGTGTTGTCGGGGTTGCGCCTCGAGCTCGTCGGTGATCAGTTGACCATCACCGGTACGGACCTTGATCTGACGATCCAATTGACGCTCGCCGTCGGTGGCGATGGTGACGGAGGTGTCGTGCTTCCGGCCCGGCTCGCCGCCGACATCGTTCGTTCGATGGGTGCCGGCAAAGTCGAAGTCGTCGTCGAAGGCGACGAAGTCAACATCAGTGGCGGCCGATCGCAGTTCAGTGTGCGGCCGCTGTCGCTCGATGACTATCCGAAGCTGGCCACGCCGACTACTTCGTCGGTCACGTTGCCGGCTGCGGCGTTTGGTGAAGCGTTGCGCCAGGTCGTGCGGGCCGCCAGCACCGATGAAGCCAGACCGATCCTCACCGGTGTCCTCCTCACGGCCGAGAACGGCGGGTTGCGAATGGTGGCGACCGATTCCTATCGTCTCGCGGTTCGCGACCTTGCCGATCATCCGGTCCTCGGCGCCGACCAGAAGGTGCTCGTGCCCGGCCGCGCCCTCAACGAGTTGCAACGCTTGGTCGGCGGCGGAGAAGAACTGACGATGCGGTTGGGAGATCGCGATGCAACCTTCGAAGTCGGGGGCACTCGATTGTCGACCCGGTTGATCGAGGGCGAGTTCCCGAACTATCGCCAGCTCATCCCGGCCAGTCATCCCAACACCCTCACCGTCGAACGCGAGCCGTTGCTCGAGGCAATTCGACGCGTCAAGATCCTTGCTCGTGACGCCACGCCGGTTCGCCTGGCGATGGGCGGTGACACGCTTCGCCTGACCGCAATCACTCAGGACGTCGGTAACGCGTCGGAAGAGCTCGACGCAACCTTCGAAGGCACAGAGCTGACAGTCGCATTCAACCCCGAGTACTTTGCCGCCGGCGTCGAAGCATGCTCGTCGGAGTCGGTCACGCTGTCAACGCTCGACTCGTTGAAGCCGGCTGTCGTCCGCGGAGTCGGCACCGACGACTACCTGTACCTGTTGATGCCCGTCCGCGTGCCGTAACTAATGGTCGGGACTGGCGTCCGCTCGCTCTGCCCGCTGTCGCTGCTCCCTCCGTGCGGCTCGTCGCTGGCCGTTCTCTGGGCGGGCTCGTCGTCCGCTTCGCTTTCTCCTCGCGCCGCTTGCGGCTCGTCTCTGGCGCAAGTTGTGGCGCCATGATCGTGTCGCGGTTGGAGCTTGTGGATTTTCGGAACTATGCGAATGCCTCGTTCGATTTTCATCCGGGCACGACGGCGGTCGTCGGGCTCAACGGGCAGGGCAAGACGAACTTGGCCGAGGCCATGGCGTACCTGGCCACGCTCGACAGCTTCCGTGGTGCTCCCCTCGACGCATTGGTCCGTGTTGGCGCCGATACAGCGGTGATCCGCTCGACGGTGGTGCACGACGACGGGCGGGAGATGCTTGTCGAGCTTGAACTTGCCAGGAATGGTCGCAACCGCGTGCTGGTCAACCGGCAGAAGCTCGGGCGGTCGCGCGATCTTCTCGGCGTGATGCGTGTGACCGTTTTCTCGCCCGACGATCTGGCCATTGTGAAGGAGGGCCCGGCCGGCCGTCGTCGGTTCCTCGATGACGTGCTCGTTGCGTTGGCCTTGAAGTACGACGCGCTGCGATTGGAGCTCGATCGCGTTGTCAAGCAACGCAACACGTTGCTCAAGCAGGTCGTTGGGCGGCTGAACGACGAGGCTGCCATGACACTCGATGTATGGGACTCGAAGATGGCAGATGTCGGAGATCAGTTCGGCCACGCCAGAGCCGTGCTGGTGGCCCGTCTCAGCCCGTTCGTCCAGGCGGCCTACGAGCAGCTGGCCGATCGCTCGACGAGCATCGAGCTGCGTTATGAGCCCGCTTGGCGCCAGCGCGGACTGGCAGCGGCGTTGGCCGAAGCACGCGTGGACGACGTTCGACGAGGTGTATCGAGCGTCGGACCGCATCGGGATGATCTCGAGTTGTTCATCAACGGGATGCCGGCGCGCACGCATGCTTCCCAGGGTGAGCAGCGCACGTTGGCACTTGCACTGCGATTGGGAGCCCACCGGTTGGTGACCGAGAAGGCCGGCAGCGCACCGGTGCTCGTGCTCGACGATGTGCTCAGCGAATTGGACCCCGGGCGATGCGAGGCCCTGCTTCGCCACCTTCCGGTCGGCCAAGTCGTGCTGACGACAGCAGGAGTTCTTCCCGAAGCAGCGCACCCTGACGCGATTGTGCGCATCGAAGCTGGCATGGTGATGTCATGAGTCGTGAACCGCTGCCCATCGGCGACAGTCTCAACTCGGTCATTCGGTCATTGCGGAACGAATCGGCGGTGACGGCAGGGCCCGCCGACCAGTCGTCCGATCAGACGGCGAGGCAGATGGGAGGCGTGTTCGGACGCTGGGTCGAAGCCGTGGGCGATGCCATCGCGGCGCACGTCAAGCCGATCAAGCTCGACGGCACGAAGCTAGTGGTCGAAGTCGACGACCCGGCGTGGGCCACGCAGTTGCGCTTCTTGGAGGCAACGTTGAAGCAGCGGTTGCTCGAAGTCGCAGGCGCCACGATCGAGACCGTCGAGGTGCGAGTGAAGGGTCGATGAGCGACCGCAGGATCCGCGTCGCGTCCGACCGCAACGCGCCTTCTTCGTGAGCGCGAATCGTGCCGCGAATGCCACCTTTGTGTCACACCCTTCCGATAGGATGGGGAGCGATCGCGACAGCAGCTGAGGCGCAGGAAGCCAGCTCGTTGGTCGCCAATAGAACCGCAGGTCAAGCGTGCTTTCCCTGCCGATAGATTGAGGTGCGCGTGTCATTCGACACCAACAAACCAACAGCCGATTACGCAGCGAAAGACATCCAGGTTTTGGAAGGTCTCGACCCCGTCAGAAAACGGCCGGGAATGTACATCGGATCCACCGGTCTGGCGGGTCTCCATCACCTGATTTGGGAAGTCGTCGACAACGCGGTCGACGAGGCGATGGCGGGTTTCTGCACGCGCATCGCGGTCACGTTGATGGCCGACGGCGGCGTCCGCGTCGACGACAACGGACGCGGCGTTCCGGTCGATCCGTATCCTTCGGGCCCGCACAAGGGCAAGAGCGCGGTCGAGGTCGTGCTCACCGTGTTGCACGCCGGCGGCAAGTTCGGCGGTAACGGGTACAAGGTGTCCGGTGGTCTCCACGGCGTTGGCGTCAGCGTGGTCAATGCACTCAGCGAGCGGTTGTTCATCGAGATCGACAAAGGCGGCAAGCGCTACCAACAGGAGTACGCCAAGGGCGGCAAGCCGCAGGGCAAGCTCGCCGTTGTTGGCGACACCCCGGCACGCGGCCCACTCTCTCGCAAGAACGGCACGTCCGTCTCGTTCTGGCCGGATCCCACTGTGTTCCTCGCCGAAGGCACCGAGTTCGTTGCTCGCACCGTGCTCGAGCGTTTGCAGACAATGGCCTTCCTCAACAAGGGGTTGGAGATCATCTTCCGCGACGAGCGACCGGAGCGGGAGTTCGAGCAGACCTTCCAGTACAAGGGCGGCATCGTCGACTTCGTCAAGCACCTCAACGCCTCGAAGGAGGCGCTGTTCTCGAAAGTCGCACACTTCGAAGACGAGGACGAGACCGAGAACCAAACGCTCGACATCGCCATCCAGTGGAACACCGGTTACTACGAGGGCATCCACGGCTACGCCAACGGCATCTCGACCATCGAGGGCGGTATGCATGTCGAGGGCTTCAAGACTGCTTTGACGAGCGTGGTCAACAAGTACGCGCGTTCGAAGAACCTACTCAAGGAGAAGGAGGAGAACCTGCTCGGCGAAGACATTCGCGAAGGCATCACCGCCATCGTGTCGGTCAAGCTGCGCGACCCGCAGTTCGAGGGGCAGACGAAGGCCAAGCTTGGCAACGTCCCCATGCGATCCTTCGTGCAGAAGGCGACCAACGAGCGCCTGGCCGAATGGCTTGAAGAGAATCCCGCAGAGGCCAATCGACTCGTCAAGAAGGCGCAGGCGGCGGCGCAGGCTCGGGTCGCTGCCAAGAACGCTCGCAATGCCATCCGGCGCAAGACAGCGCTCACCGGCGCGGGCATGCCCGACAAGCTGAAGGACTGCAGCAGCGGGAACCCTGATGAGAGCGAGCTGTTCATCGTCGAGGGCGACTCCGCCGGCGGCTCCGCACTCAATGCTCGCGATCCGCGCACGCAGGCGCTGCTGCCCATCCGCGGCAAGATCCTCAACGTCGAGCGTTCTCGACTCGACAAGATGTTGAAGAACAACGAAATTCAAAACCTCATCACTGCCATCGGTGGTGGCGTCGGCGAAGAGTTCGACTCCACCAAGGCCCGATATCACAAGGTGATCCTGCTGGCCGACGCCGACGTCGACGGTAGCCACATCCGCACCCTGCTGCTCACGTTCTTCTACCGGCAGATGCGACCACTGGTCGAGGCGGGTTACGTCTACATCGCCCAGCCGCCGTTGTTCTCGACGGTCGTCGGCAAAGAGAAGATCTACCTGAAAGACGATCAGGCCAAGGCCGTGTGGCTCGAAGCACACCCCAACCACAAGAAAGAGTTTCAGCGGTTGAAGGGTCTTGGTGAGATGGACTGGGAAGAGCTCAAGCCGACAACCATGGACGCCGCGACACGCACGCTGTTGCGGGTCGAGGTCGAAGAGGCTGCTCTCGCCGACGAGATGATGAGTGTGTTGATGGGCGACGACGTCGAATCCCGCAAGAACTTCATCGTGACCAATGCACGTGACGTAAGAAATCTGGACTTCTGATGAGTGATACCCCGACTCCCCCCAACTCAGGCGACGACGCCGGCGATATCAACGACGACCCGTCGCTCTCCGTTCAACCGGTCGCATTGCAAGACGAGATGGAGCGCAGCTTCCTCGACTACGCGATGTCGGTCATCATGTCGCGCGCTCTGCCCGACGTGCGCGACGGCCTCAAGCCTGTCCACCGCCGAATCATCTGGGACATGGAAGAGCAGGGCTTCCGTCCTGACCGTCCCTTCGTGAAGTCAGCTCGCGTCACCGGCGACACCATGGCCAGGTACCACCCTCACGGCGACAGCGCGATCTACGACGCCCTGGTGCGCATGGCCCAACCATTCTCGTTGCGCCACACGCTCATCGACTTCCACGGCAACTACGGTTCGCCCGATTTCGGTCCGGCAGCAGCCCGCTACACCGAGTGCCGGCTGCATCCGTTGGCCATGCAGTTGTTGTCGGACATCGACGAAGAGACCGTCGACATGCAGCCGACGTACGACGGCAGCCGCGAAGAGCCGAAGGTCCTGCCGTCTCGGTTCCCCAACCTGCTCGTCAACGGCAGCCAGGGCATCGCCGTCGGCATGGCCACCAACATCCCGCCGCACAACCTCGGCGAAGTGATTGATGCCGCGCTGCATCTGCTTGCCCACCCCGAGGCGACGTCCGACGATCTCATGCAGTTCGTGAAGGGCCCCGACTTCCCGACCGGCGGAAGCATCCTCGGTCGCTCCGGCATCATGGACGCCTACCGCACCGGCCGCGGCAGCATCAAGATGCGCGCCAAGGCTGCAATCGAAGAGGGCAAGCGTGGGCAGATGCAGATCGTGGTCAGCGAACTGCCCTACCAGACCAGTTGCTCGGCCATCGCTGGCCGCATTCAAGAACTGGTCGACGGCGGCGACCTCGATGGCATCGCCGATGTCAACGACGGTTCGGCCGGCGGTAAGACCAGCCTGGTCGTCACGCTGAAGCGGGATGCCAACGCCAACGTCGTCCTCAACAACCTCTACAAGCTGACGCAACTGCAGACCAGCTTCGGCGTCAACATGGTCGCCCTGGTCGACGGCGTGCCGCGCACGCTCAATCTGGCCACCGCGCTGCAGGGCTACCTTCGCCACCAGGTCGACGTCATCACCCGTCGTTCGCAGTTCCGCCTCGACAAGGCACGCAAGCGCGAGCACATCCTCGACGGTCGGCTGAAGGCCCTCGATGTCATCGATCAGATCATCGCCCTCATCCGGGCCAGCGACGATCCTGCGGCCGCGAAAGCCGGTCTCATGGCCGAGCCGTACGAGTTCAGTGAGGTGCAGGCGCAAGACATCCTCGAGATGCGTCTCGCCCAGCTCACCCGGTTGAGCCGTATCGACATCGAGCAGGAGATCATCGATGTTCGTGCCCGGATCCTCGAGCTCGAGGCGATCCTCGCCGACCCGGTCGTCCTCAACGAGGTCATCCGGTCGGAGATGACGGCGATCAAGGAAGAGTTCGCCACACAGCGCATCTGCCAGATCGGTCTCGACGATGGCGAGATGACCGACCTCGACCTGGTCGAGGACAAGGAACTGGTCATCGTCATGACCGAAGCGCAGTACGTCAAGGCAGTGCCGGCCGACAGCTTCAAGACGCAGGGCCGCGGCGGCCGCGGCGTCAGTGGAGCCAAGCTGAAGACGGACGACATCGTCCACCACGTCATCTTCACCACCGCGCACGCGTTCCTGCTGTTCTTCAGCAACCGTGGTCGGGTCTACCGGTTGCGGGCCATGGACATTCCCGAGCGCGAGCGAACGGCCAAGGGCATGCCGATCGTCAACCTGCTGCCGCTGCAGGCGGGCGAGAACATCCAAGCCATCATCGACACGCGCGACTTCGCCGGCGAACGCAACCTGTTCTTCGCGACGCGCCACGGTGTGGTCAAGAAGACCTCGTTCCACGAATACGACAACGGTCGGCGCGACGGTCTCATCGCGTTGAACCTTCGCGACGGCGACGAGTTGGTGCGTGTCATCGAGACGTCGGGAAGCGATGACATCTTCATGGTCAGCCGCAAGGGTTTGACGATCCGCTTCAACGAAGACGAAGTGCGGCCGATGGGCCGTGCCGCGTCGGGTGTACGCGGGATGAAGCTGAAGCCCGGCGACGAGGTTGTCGCTGTTGACGTGGCTCGCGACGAGACGGCCATATTGATGATCACTTCGGCTGGCTACGGCAAGCGCACGCAACTCGACAAGTTCAACGTGCAGGGGCGCGGCGGCCAAGGCGTGATCGGCATCCGCCTCACCGGCAAGAAGGGCCAAGTGGTCGCAGCGTTCATGGTCGGTCTCGACGACGAGATCGTCGCGGTGTCCAGTGGCGGTGTGGCGATCCGAATGGGTGTCCGAGACATCTCGTCGCAGGGCCGCGACGCCACGGGCGTCAAGGTCATGAACGTCGACGACGGCCACTCAGTCGCATCTGTTGCGCTGATCATCGCCAACGACGAAGAGTAGGACGAGTAGGACGAAGAGTAGATAGTCGCGACCCGGGTACCGGGCCGCGACCCAACCTCGGCAACACCGCCCTTCATCACTAGGTACGAAGGGACGCGGCGATGCATCCAACGCGTAGCGAACGCGGCCAGGCGATGGTCTTGCTGTTGGCGGTCGTGGCGATGGCGGCTCTCGCTGTCGTGGCCGTCGGCCAGTTTGGTCGTGGCCTCGTCGACCGTGGTCGTGCCCAGATTGCGGCCGATGCCGCGGCGTTGGCGGCCACGACCGGTGGTCGGTCGGCAGCAGCCCACCTTGCGTCAGGCAATGGGGCCGTGCTGGTCAGCTACAGCGAGGTCAATGGTGCTGTCACGGTGGTGGTCGAGATCGATGGCCAGCGGGCAACAGCGCGGGCCACTGACGGTCCATGAAGAGTTGACAGAATCATGAGAAGGGTGCGCAGCCCGTTGCGGGTCGCGCCGCCTACACTTCTGCGGGTGGACAGCGGTGTGCCCCATACCTCTAAGCGTGCTGGATCGCGGACGGGTAGTGGTGGGGTCGTCAAACCGCCCAAGAACGTCGATTCCAAGGGCAACGGGGTTGCCAAGACCAACGGCTCGACGCGAAAGGGCCCGGTCGATCCACGCACAGAGGATCCCAGTTCTCCCAACGGCCTTTCCCGTGCCGGGAAGACGGTGTGGCGGCGCCCAGGGGCATTGACTCCGCGAACGGCGAAGCATCGCGAGGCCGGCAGCCTCGACGCGCCGATCGAGTTCTCATTGGCGGTGCCACTGGCCGAGGAGGCGACGGAGGCGCTAGCTGCGACGGAGGCGCTCGATGCGACGAACCTCGACACCGTCTCGGACGCGGTGACGGAGCGCGAACCAATCGCGCTGCCGGCTTCGATCGAGTCGCTGCGACCATCGATGTTGGCGCCTCCTACCATCCCCATGGGGTTCGTCCCTACAGGCTTCGTTCCCACCGCGCTCGTCCCAACCCTGCCCGGTCCCGCCGAGGAGAGCACCGAAGCCATTCCCCTGACGGCGCCGATCCTGTACGACGAGGCGGCGACGATCGACGACGTGACCAAGATTGGTCCCATTCTGGAGACGCCGCCGCTCCGCAGGCCCATCCACTTCCGCCGCGCCCCGAAGGCGCGTGTACGCCGGGTCACTCGCGTCGTGCGCCATGTCGACACGTGGAGCGTGTTCAAAGTCGCGCTTGTGTTCAACGTGTTCTTCTACGCGGTGGCGATGATCGCCGGAGTGCTGTTGTGGCAGGTCGCCTATGCGACCGGGACCGTCGACAACGTCGAGAAGTTCTTCGAAGGCTTCGGTTGGGAGACCTTCAAGTTCAACGGTGGCCAGATCTTCCACAACGCCTGGATCGCCGGTCTGTTCATCGCAGTCGGCCTCACCGGCCTGGCCGTCTTGTTGGCAACTCTGTTCAACCTGATAACGGATCTCGTCGGTGGGGTCCGCCTCAGCGTGCTGGAGGAAGAGGTGCAATCGCGCGCTGAACGGGGAACCGAACCGCTGGTGTACGCAGCGGCGCCTTCTCCTGTCGAGCCCGAGGTGCTGGCCGATTTCCCTGTCGAGGAAGCAGCGGCGGAGCCCTTGGACGAATCGGCACCGGACCAAGCGATTGCCGGTTGAGTCCGGTGGAAGGCGCCCTGTAGCCTGACGACTCCGTCGACGACGGGGCTATAGCTCAGTTGGTTAGAGCGTCACACTGATAATGTGAAGGTCGCTGGTTCGATTCCAGCTAGCCCCACAGTGAAAGCACTGCGTCGCGCTTTTGTGGCCCTCTCTCTTGCCGGCGTAGTTGCCGGTCTGCT
>JANMMQ010000518.1:0-2683 GCA_031373465.1 Ilumatobacteraceae bacterium
GTCGAGATGCCGCGCAACGGCACCAAAGGCATGTGCTGCGGCGCCGGTGGAGCGCGGATGTGGATGGAGGAATCGATCGGCACCAAGGTCAACGACGAGCGAGCCCGTGAGGCCATCTCGACCGGTGCCTCACGAGTCGCAACCGCCTGCCCGTTCTGCTACATCATGCTCGACGACGGCGTGAAGGCCGCCGGCGTCGAGGAAACCGAAGTCAAGGTCGCCGACATCTCGATCCATCTGCTCGATGCCATCGAAGCCGGCGAGCGCAAGCTGGCCACCCAGGTCTCACCGCTCAGCACCCCCTGAGCCGGCAGCAAGGTGAGACGAAGGGGGCAAATTGGCCACTACATGTAGTGGCCCTTCAATTGAGCGGCGACACAGTGCCAACGGCGGTCTTCGGTTGCCAACCCGCTCCATATCGGGCAATTCGGCGCCACTCGTTTTGTCCGAGTGTTTGCGGCGTATCGGAGTGTTTGCCTCCCACCCGGGGTGTACGGAAACACTCCGATAGACCACAGCAGCGCCAGATCTGTCTGGTTGATCTGATCGCGGGGAGACCAGAGTGTTTCCGACGACTAGACAATTCGGGTTCGGTCGACGATTCATCAGAAGGGGCTTATCCTTGCTCGATGGGCGGCCGGACAACGCGCTTGTTTACTATGGCGATCCTTTCCGCGGGTCTGGTCACGACATCGGCGGCGCCCGTCGCTCACGCTGAATCCAGTACCCAGTGCGCATCTGGCACCGATACGGCAGCCCTCAACAACTTCATCGCCAACGAGGTTGCTGATGTTGTCGGCTTCGATACTGCTCGCGTCATCGCGCTGCCCGATGGACGGAACGTGTGGACCGTGCAGGACGCGTTCATCACGGCGGCGCCGGGTGCCCGCACGCAAACGCTTCGGCCACCGACCGGCTTCGCCCACAACGCCCTCATCGTGCAGGAAGGAAACTGTTTCACGACACTTCATGGTCCCGTCACGCCCGGCGCGCACTGCAGCGTGGCGGATGCCTCGTACGTGGGTGGCGATCTCACGGCGACCTGCAGCCACTGGTTCTGGCCGATGAGTGGCGGGCTCGACGCATCCGGGCGGCTCGCGGTCTTCTACGTCGAGATGGCCAACGACCTCGGTACCGGCGCGGCGGTCGGCGCCCAGCCAGTGTCGGTGTGGTTGGCCCGGTTCAACGCGTCGACATTCGACCTCGTGTCGTTCGGACCCGCCCCTGCTTCGGCCGGCGACATCGTCTACGGCGCGGCGATCGAGTCCGAGGACTCGTTCAGCTACTTGTTCGGTTGGTCGTACGATCAGTTCAACCTGCCGGACCCGACGTCTCCGCCCCCGTCGCAGGTGTTCCTGGCTCGCGTGCCCCTCGGCAGGTTCGACCTGCAGCCGACGTACTGGAACGGTGCAGGGTGGGTCGCCAATCGCGCCAGCGCCGTCCCGGTCAGCACCTCGGCCGATGGATCTGCAAATCCGATGCAGCCGAGGTTGATCGACGGGACGTGGATCTCGGTGGCGAAGGCCAACGATTGGGATGGGACGGCGGTGCGAGTCGATGTCGCTGCCGCGCCGCAAGGACCGTGGACCACGTGGCACACCGTTACCGTGCCGACCCGCACGGTCGACGGACGCACTAACACGTACGGCGCGCACCTGATGCCCTGGCGATCCGGCTCGGGCAACCTGGTGGTCGCGATCTCCAACAACGCATGGCAGATGGACCCGTTGGCGTTCGACAACCCAGCGCTGTATCAGCCGCGATTGTTCGAGCTGACTGCGCCGCCCGAGTTGCCGTCACCACACCTGGATGCAACGACGGAACCGCTCGGCTTCGTGCCTGCAAGCCCGCCCATCCGGGCCATCGACACGCGCAAAGGTCAACCGTTGGCGCAGGGCCACGTGTTACGCGTGAGCCTGGCCGGAATGGTCGCGGATGGCGCCGAGGCGGCTGTGATCGACCTCGCCGCCGTGGACCCGACTTCCGCCGGATACCTCACCGCATGGTCATGCGACGAGCCGATGCCGGCGACCTCGAACCTGAACTATCTCGCCGGCCTCACCCGCGCCACGCACGCCGTCGTGACGTTGGCCGCCGACACGTCGATCTGTGTGTTCAGCATGGTCGAGACGGATGTGCTCGTCGACGTCACCGGCAGCTACTCCGAAGCACCGACCGCCTTGTTGTTCCACCCGATGTCGCCGACCCGTATCTACGACTCGCGGCTCGCCGGTGGCATCTGGCGCGTCGGTGAGACGCGGGCCATCGCGGTTCCCGCGAACGCAGTGGCCGTGGCGATGAACGTGACTGTGACCGAGCCTGCGACCCCCGGATTCGTCACCGTCTTTCCTTGCCAGACCAGTCTGCCGGTCGTGTCCAACATCAACTACGTCACCGATCAGGTGGTGGCGAATCTCGTCCAGATCGGCGCCGCCGGTGGACAGGTCTGCGTGCACAGCAGCACGCGGGCCCACATCGTGATCGATCTGCAGGGCACCTACGACGGCGACGGCAGCGGTCTGCGCTACCAGGCTGTCCCGCCGACTCGCATGGTCGATACGCGAAGTGGTCTCGGCTCGGTGTTCGGACGCGTGGCGATGGACACGCACACCGCAGGGCTGTGGCCGTCGAACGCTCCCGTCGCCACGACCCAGGTTCCACCCGATGTGAAGGCGCTGATGGT
>JANMMQ010000525.1:0-5611 GCA_031373465.1 Ilumatobacteraceae bacterium
ACCTGGTTGAGCAGGCCGACCTTGAACGGCGGGCTGGCGTACACGAAACGCCAGATGATGCCGGCGCCGGCCAACGAGATGGCCGCCGGGATGAACACGAGCGACTTGGCGACCTTCTCGCCCTTCATCCCATCGGCGAATCGGGCAATTGCCAACGACAGCACGGTCGTGGCGACGGTGCCGACGACGACCCATGTGAGGTTGTTGATCACCGTCAGCCGGGTGTCCTTGCGGGAGAAGATCTCGCCGTAGTTCGCGAACCACTTGAACTGGGGGACCTGCTTGTCGACGAAGAAGCTCTTGTAGATCGTTCGACATGCGGGGATCAGCAAGCCGATGAAGGTGACGAACAGCGCCGGCAGCAAGAAGACGGTGACCTTGCCGCGCTCTTTCCATCGACCGGGAAGGACCGACGCCGCCGCGTAGAACACCAGCAGGGCGACAACTAGCACCCCCAACCCGATGGCGACTGTTATAAGCGTGTTGAACAGGTCCCGCATGAGCACCTACCCCCAATTGATGTCGTACTGAATTCGCTGACGTCTTCGTTGATCGTCTTCCCCAAGACACGGTTGCCTGCAGATCCCGAGGGATCCGCAGGCAACCGATGTTACGTACTTTTTCGTTGCTCCTCGAACGTCAGCCCGTTGGCAACGCTTTCCAAGAGGCTTCGATGTTGTTGAGCATGTCGTCGGTGCTTCCACCGGCAATCCAAGCGGTCGCTTCTTTCCAGAAGGTACCCGAGCCGATCGCTGCCGGCATCATGTCGGCACCATCGAATCGGAAGATCTCGGTGTTCTTCAGCATGTCGGCGAAGGCCTTTTGGACCGGGTCGGTGAACAGCGAAGTGTCGAAGTCCTTGCGAGGCGAAAGGGTGTTGTCGCCGGCGGCTGCGAGCGCTGTTGCGTACTCACTCGAGCCCGTAAAGGCCAAGACGTCGAACGTCTCGGGCTTGTCGGTGCCAGCGGCGATCAGGTCGCCACCACCCAACATGTACTTCGGATCGCCGGCCTTGACCGGGAGATAGAACGTGTCGACTTGGCCATCAGGTCCGATCGTCGTGCCCTTCGGCCAGATGGTCGAGTAGAAGCTGGCCTGCTTGTGCATGTAGCAGTTGCCCTGGAGGATGGGGAAGCCGCCCTCCTGGAACTTCGTGGTGGCCTCAGCCTTGACCGCGTTGTCGCCACCGATGTAGGCCGGATTCTTGACGATAGCGCCGACGGCGTCGGCTACAGCTTTCACCTTGGGGTCGTTGAACGGGATCTTGTGCTGGACCCACTGGTCATACACGTCGGGGCCGTTGATGCGCATCATGAAGTCTTCGAACCAGTCGGTGATCGGCCAACCGGTGGCGACACCGGACTCGATGCCGACGCACCACGGGGTGCCGCCGTCCTTGACGATCTGGTCCGACAGAGTGGTCAGTTCCTCGAGAGTGGTCGGGATCTTGTACCCCTTGTCGGCGAACGCCTTCGGGCTGTACCACACCAGCGACTTCACGTTGGCCCGTGCGGGAATGCCGTAGACCTTGCCATCGACCGTGGCCAGTTCCGGCCAGCCTGGCACGTTGTCGGCAGCGACGCTCTTGGCGAGGGCATCCGGGAAGGGCTTCAACTGACCCTTCTTGATGAGGTCGAGAAAGCCACCGGGCTGCGGGAAGTCGATCACGTCGGGCGGGTTGCCACCATCGACACGAACCTTGACTTCGGTCTCGAACTGGTCCGTGCCGTCGTAGACGACCTTGACACCAGTGCAATCCTCGAGCGCCTTGTATCCGTCGCGCAGGCGAGTGGCAGCCTTGTCGGTCTCGCCGTCACGGACTGGCGAGAAGATGTGGACTTCTTTCCCGGCGGAGTGCTTGTCGCACGTGATCATGCCGTTGGCCAAAGTGGCGCCGCCTGCCGCTGGAGCGGTGGTGCCGCCTGCAGCAGTCGTGCCGCCGGGGGCGGTGGTGCCGCCTGCAGCGGTGTCGGAACTGCTCTTGGTGTCGCTGCCACAGGCTGCAACGAGTAGTACGCCGGCAATACAAAGTGCGCTGAACGCGCCTCTGCGTGTCTTCATGAATTTCCCCCTCAGGAACAATCACGTCGGGAGACGTGGTGGAAATTTGTGGAAATTCTTGAGAACTTCCACCGAGGGACCCTAGCATGCGGTTCGCCGGAACGAAAGAGCTATGCAAGACTTCCGGCCAACGCCAGCTCATGAGGATGGGGGTCCTGTGGCAACGATCACACTCAACGACATCGACAAGGTCTACGACAACGGTTTTCAAGCCGTCAACGGCCTATCGCTCGAAATAGACGACGGTGAGTTCCTGGTGCTCGTGGGGCCGTCCGGCTGCGGCAAGTCGACGGCTCTGCGAATGATCGCCGGGCTCGAGTCGATCAGCGGCGGTGAGCTGAAGATCGGAGAACGCGTGGTGAATGCGCTCGAGCCGAAGGATCGCGACATCGCCATGGTCTTCCAGTCGTACGCGCTGTACCCGCACCTGACCGTGCGCGACAACATCGCCTTTGCGCTGAAGTTGCAGAAGATGCCGAAGGACGAAATCGAACGACGCGTGTCCGATGCTGCGCGCACGCTCGAGCTCACCGACAACTTGGATCGTCGCCCTGCCCAACTGTCGGGCGGCCAGCGTCAGCGTGTCGCGATGGGCCGCGCAATCGTCCGCCAGCCGCAGGCGTTCCTGATGGACGAGCCGCTGTCGAACCTCGATGCCAAGCTCCGCGTGCAGATGCGCGCCGAGATCGCCAAGATCCAACACGACCTCAACGTCACGACGGTCTACGTCACGCACGACCAGATCGAGGCGATGACGATGGGTGACCGTGTGGCAGTGATGTCGAAGGGCTCGTTGATGCAGGTCGACTCGCCGCAGAACCTGTACGACCATCCCGACAACCTGTTCGTGGCTGCGTTCATCGGTTCACCGCAGATGAACCTGCTGCGCGGCAGGTACCAGGCAGGCGCCGGCGGCGGCACCATTCGTCTCGGGTCGACCACGATCGCCTTGCCTACGGCATCCGAGTCCTTGGCCGCTTACAGCGGTCGCGACGTGGCAGTCGGCATTCGTCCGGAGCACCTGACGGAAGACGCCGCACCGGGCGCGGCAAACACCCTCACTGGAAAGGTGACAGTGCGCGAAGGCCTGGGGTCCGAAGTGATCCTGTATCTCGAAGTCGATGCGGATGGCGTCGATACCGAGGCCGTGCGCGATGCGATGGAAGGCGAGAAGGCGGGGCAGTCCGTGTCGGCGAGGTTGCCACCGACCACACCGCTGAAGCTCGACGACACGGCCCACCTGTTGGTCAACCCGTCGCAGATGCACCTGTTCGACCTCGAGACCGGTCTCGCCATTCGCTAACGCCGAACGAGTGTTTCCGGCCACCCCGGGTGTGCCGCAAGCACTCGTTCCGGCGCACTTGAATGATCGTACGGGTGTTCGATAGGGTGGAACCCCTATGGGGTTCAACAACCCGAACATGCCGTGGTGGGAGCTCGAAGCAATGCTCTCCGACCGTCCGCCACTGGGGCGCGGTCGCGACGGGCGTGCCGCCGGCTCCCCGGCGTGGAATGCAGGTGGCGATGGTCCGGCCTGGGGCCGCAAGCGGCAGCCGTACCAGGCACCCGACGACGACCTCACCAAACCGTTGCTGCGACCCGACTCGCCTGCGGTGCCATATGCCGAGCTGCACTGTCACACCAACTTCTCGTTCCTCGACGGGGCTTCACATCCTGAGCAATTGGCCGAAGAGGCTGCACGCCTTGGTCTCGAAGCGTTGGCGGTCACTGATCACGATGGTCTCTACGGCGTGGTCCGGTTCGCAGAGGCAGCGCGGGCCGTGGGCCTGCCGACAGTGTTCGGCGCCGAGATCACACTCGGCTCAGGCACCACTCGTCAGGTGCTCAGCGAAGACGACACCCAACAGCAGATCGACACACATCTCGTACCCGACCATCACCTGCCCGACCCGCACGGTGATCATCTGCTCGTGCTCGCTGATGGGCCAACCGGGTACGCCCATCTGGCCAGGGCCCTCAGCTTGGGGCATCTTGCGGGCGAGAAGAGCGCGCCGCAGTTCACGTTGCTCGACATCGCCGACGCGATGGCCGGCCATGGCTGGGTGCTGACCGGTTGCCGCAAAGGTGCCGTGCCGTCCGCACTGGTCGACCATGGTCCAGCGGCAGCAGCCAAGCAGTTGCAACGGCTGATCGAGTTGTTCGGGCGCGATCGGGTCGTGGTCGAGTTGTGGGATCACGGCGATCCACTCGACTCGGCGCGCAACGATGCCTTGGCCGAGCTGGCAGCCCGCCACGACCTCGTCTGTGTCGCCACCAACAACGTCCACTACGCGACGCCGTCTCAACGCAACCTCGCCACGGCGATCGCTGCGGTTCGGTCCAGGCGCAGCCTCGACGAGCTCGATCCGTGGCTGCCGGCATCGACGGGTGCCCACTTGCGCAGTGGCGCCGAGCAGGCCCGCCGGTTCATGCGCTACCCGGGCGTCGTCGAGGCCGCTGCCGAGATCGGGCGTGCAGCAGCATTCGACCTCGCCCTGGTTGCGCCGAACCTGCCTCCGTTCCCGTGCCCGACACGGCCCGACGGCACAACGCTCACCGAGATGCAGTACCTGCGTCACCTCGTCGAGGAGGGCGGTCGCCGTCGATACGGCGAGCGACCATCCGCCCACGAGGACCTGTCGCTGCGCGCCAGAGCCTGGAGCACCATCGACCACGAGCTCGATGTCATCGAGCACCTCGGGTTCGCCGGTTACTTCCTCGTCGTTTGGGACCTCGTCGAGTTCTGCAACCGTGCCGACATCTTCTGCCAGGGCCGTGGCAGCGCAGCCAACAGCGCTGCGTGCTACGCGCTCGGCATCACCAAAGCCGACGCGGTGTCGTTGGGGCTGTTGTTCGAGCGATTCCTGTCGACGGAGCGCGATGGTCCTCCCGACATCGACATCGACATCGAGAGTGACCGCCGCGAAGAGGTCATCCAGTACGTGTACCAGCGCTACGGCCGGCACCACACGGCCCAGGTTGCAAACGTCATCACGTATCGGGCGCGGTCTGCGGTGCGCGACATGGCCAAGGCCCTCGGTTATGCCCCTGGTCAGCAAGATGCGTGGAGCAAGCAGATCGATGCCTGGGGCAACGTTGCGACCACTGCGAACCAACCGGATCACGGCATCCCGCAGGCAGTTCTGGATCTGGCTACCGAGATCGAAGACGCCCCCCGTCACCTCGGCATCCACTCCGGCGGAATGGTCATCTGCGATCGTCCCGTGATCGAGGTCTGCCCGGTCGAGTGGGGACGCATGGACAAGCGCAGCGTGCTGCAGTGGGACAAGGATGACTGCGCCGCTGCGGGGCTGGTGAAGTTCGATCTGCTGGGTCTCGGCATGCTCAGCGCGTTGCACTACGCAGTCGACCTCGTCCGTGAGCACCGTGGTTACGAGGTCGACCTGGCAACCATTCCGCAAGAGGACGAGGTCTACGCGATGTTGTGCCGCGCCGACACGGTCGGTGTGTTCCAGATCGAGTCGCGGGCCCAGATGGCCACACTGCCGCGACTGAAGCCGCGTCGCTTCTACGACTTGGTGGTCGAAGT
>JANMMQ010000015.1:0-15353 GCA_031373465.1 Ilumatobacteraceae bacterium
ATCGTCGGGGTCGGGTCATTCGTCGGCAGCGGAGTGCCGCCCGCGATCCTGACCACCCGCGGCACGGTGTCGACCGTCAGGCTCTGCGAGGCGGTGCCGGTGTTCGCGGCCCCGTCGACGACAGACGCCGTGACGGGGTACGTGGCGTTGCCGAGCAGACCCGCCGGTGTCGCCGACCAAGTCCCATTGCTGAGTGGCGTGGCTGTCAACACTTCGCCGTGGATCGTCACACTCACCGTCGAGGGTGAGCGCATGTTGGTGGTGCCCGTGATGGTCGGACTGGTGTCGGTCGTCACCGCGGTCGCGCCGCCGTCGATGGTCACCGTGGGCGGGGCTGAGTAGAACTCATTGCTGTTGAGCGCGATCGCACCCGTTTGGGCGAGGGCGCGGCCGTTGACAATCGATCCGGCACCGATTCCGATTGCGGCCAGCGACATGATCGTCCCGACGAAGTTCGAAGTTGCGCCGACGGTTGTTGCACCGGTGACCTGCCAGAACACGTTCGATGCCTTCGCGCCGTTGATCAGGACCATGTGACTGCTGGCGGCGGCGCTGAGCGCCCCACCGATCTGGAAGATGAAGATTGCATTCGCGTCGTTCTGGGCATCGATGGTGAACGTTCCGGTGTTGGCGACCGCGACGGTGCTCTTGTAGACGCCAGGGGTGACGGTGACTCCGACCAGATCGGGCGCGAGGGCTGCACCACCGAGGCGATCCTCGGCGTCCGTGTAGGCGTGCGCCAGGTCGATGAGCGCCGGGTTGACCGCGGTTCCGGCGTACAACGCTCCTGTGTAAACCCCCGGTGGGAACCCCGTGATCGCTCCGCCGGCACCGAGGTCGCCGCGCAACGTCGTCACCGGGCCCGAGGCCGTGTTTCCAACGGCGGCGATGGTCAGCACGGCGAACGTCGACGCAAGGCCCAGGTCAACGGTTGCAACCACCGGCGGAGTCGCGGACACGGGCGTGCTCTCCACGACAACTCCGCCGGCGGTTACAGCGCCGGTCATCGCGATGAGACCGATCAATGCGGTCCAACGCTTCGAACGGGCGAGTTCGCCGTTCGGCGTAACTTCCTGCGGGGGTTTGACGCTTGGCTCGGCCCGGTCGATAACGCTCATTGGAATGGTCCCGTCCTGTGGTTGATCGGCCACACAATGTGGCATTAATGCCTTCGACCAACGCGGGCCACCCGCACAGGGCCATTAGACCGTCCTCGTCAGAGTCGACAGTCATTCGGTCGCCAGGGTCGAAAGACCCGTTGACGTCGAGTAGGTCACACCGAGCACGCCCCGGCGATCTCCGTTCCGGGACGGAGGAAGATGTAGGCCATCGTCGCGCTGATCGCGGTGACCACGACCGTGAACACATACGCCCGGGGGTGATCGTCGTCGTGACCGACCACGAGAACAACAGGAGGAGCAATCCGGAGAGTCTCCAATTCGTGCTGACCACCAGACCTACAGCAATCGCGGACGACAAACCGATGGAGAGGGGTGTGATCCAGCGAACGTGTCGGGTGGAGACGACCCGCGCGAACAACAGGCCGGAAACGAGTGCGCCGGCTCCGTACGCGCAGTACAGGATCCCGACACGAAAGTTCCCCTCCGGCAGTGAGAGTTGTTCCACTGCGTACGGAACGAGCAGACCGACAACAGCCCCGAAGCCGACAGAGTTGCCGAAGCCGGTGAAGAGCAGCGTTGCCACACTGCGGTTGCCGCGCACGAACTAAAAGGCCCGTTTGATCTGAGCGCGCACGTGCAATCGTCCGCTCGGAGGTACACCGACGCGGAAGGTCGAGCGGATCGAGCCCTGGATCGCTGCCGCAACGAAGAAGCTGGCTGAGTCGAACCACACAGCGTTCGTCGCGCCGATCGTTGCAGCGAGGACGCCACCAAGCGCCGGACCGACGATCTCGGCTCCGGAGATCATGGAGCCGAGGAAACCGTTGGCAGCGGCCAGCCGATCAGTGCCCACCAGCGCTGGCACCGCGCCGAAGACCGCAGCGTCAGAGAACACGAACGCCGTTGCCGACAGGAGGCCCAGTGGCAGCACCACATTGCTGATCGCCGTACCCGTGACCGAGATGCCATCCGCAATTGCCCAGCGCACGAACCGTTTGTCGTCGCGCAGCGCGCTGGCCATCGGCCGACGGTAGCCGTCGCGAAAGCCGAGGTCGACCGTCGCGCTGCCCGAGCGTATGGTGTTCGACGGGCTGACGTGCACAGCGGTGCACGATCTCGACCGGTCGAAGGGAATTGATGTGAAAGCAACCGTGGTGCGCTACCAAACCAAGCCGGATCGGGCCGACGAGAATCAGCAGTTGATCGAGACGGTGTTCGCAGAGCTCGAACAACGCAACGCCGAGGGTTTCACTTACAAGGTCTTCCGCCTCGAAGACGGTGTCAGCTTCGTGCACGTCGTGATCGAACACGACGACGTCGACAAGCGTGACTCGCTGCAGGACGTTCCGGCGTTTCAAGCATTCGTGGCCAACATCGCAGATCGCTGCGACGTGCCACCGCTGGCGATGAGAGCAACCGTGGTCGGCGGCTGGCGCTGATCAAGCGCCGTCTGTGGGTTCGGTCCCGACTGGCGCCTCCCACGTCGCGACCGTTCCACCCGATGGCCCCGCAACGATCGAGAATCTCCCATCTACTTCCTCTGCCCTCGAGCGCATGTTGTCCAGACCGCTCGAACGTTGTCCGGGCGTGCTCCGATAGCCGACACCATCGTCCTCGACGGACAGGATGAGCCGTCCGCGACGAACACTGATGCCGACTTGCACGGACGATGCATTGGCGTGCCGGGCCACGTTGGACAGTGCTTCGCGCAGACTGAGCAGCAAGTGAGCACGGGTCGGCTCGACAACAGCGCTGTCGATCGGTCCGTCGATGTCACAGGACGGCTTGAAGCCAAGGGCCGGTGCGGCCTCGTCGCAGATCGCGAGGATGTCACTGCGAAGGTTGGTTCGTCCTGACCATCGTTCGTGGATCTCGAAGATCGTCGACCGCACGTGACGGATCGAGACGTTGAGATCATCGACGGAGCGCATGATCCTGTCCACAGCCGCGGGCTCCGACACCATTTCTGCGGCGGCCTGCAGGGACAGGCCCGTCGCGAACAGGCGTTGAATGACGTCGTCGTGGAGGTCTCTGGCGATTCGTTCGCGTTCGTCGAGCAGCCCGGCGGCGATCGCCTGCTCATGCAGGCGAGCGTTCTCGATCGCTAGTCCAGCGGCCGCGGCCAGCCCGACGGCGAGCTCTTGATCGACGTCGGTGAACACCTGTCCGTCGGCTTTGTCCGTCAGGTAGAGGTTGCCGTAGACGACACCGCGCAGTCGGATGGGCACACCGAGGAATGACGTCATCGGCGGATGCCCCGGCGGGAACCCGAAACTGTCCGGATGGGCGTGCAGGTCGGGAAGACGCAACGGCTTCGGGTCGAGGATCAACAGGCCGAGGATGCCGTGACCCTCCGGTCGCGGTCCGATTCGCATCGTCTCGTCATCGGTGAGGCCGACGGTGATGAACTCGGCCAGACGAGACCGGGACTTGTCGAGCACCCCGAGGGCTGCATACTTGGCGTCGACCAGATCCGCGGCAGTCTCGGTGATGCGTCGCAACGCGTCGGCCAGGCTCAATTCGGATCCAATGGCCATCACAGCGTCGAGCAGTCGCAGCAACTGCTTCGCGCCGGCGAACTTGAAGCGGTTGGGCACCCGCTGAGGCTATGTCAATGCGCAGCTAGGTTGTGACCGTGATACGCGTGTTCCTACTGGACGACCATGAAGTGGTGCGCAGGGGAGTTCGCGAACTTCTCGAGAGCGCCGACGATCTCGAAGTGGTCGGCGAGGCCGGCACAGCGGCTGAGGCCTTGCAACGAGTTCCGGCTACCTCGCCCGACGTTGCCATCCTCGATGTGCGGCTGCCGGACGGCACAGGGATCGAGGTCTGCCGCGATCTGCGCTCGGCCATCCCCTCCCTGAAGTGCTTGATGTTGACTTCGTTCGACGACGACGAGGCCCTGTTCGACGCGATCATGGCCGGCGCTGCGGGCTACGTGTTGAAGGCAGTTCGTGGCTCGGACCTCATCGAGAGCGTCCGCCGTGTCGCCGCCGGACAGTCGCTGCTCGACCCGGTCGTGACGGCGCGTGTCCTCGAACGGTTGCGCAACCCTCCGAAGGATGCGCTCACCGCGTCGCTGACGCCACAGGAATCAGCGATCCTCGGCCACCTCGCCGACGGCCAGACGAATCGTCAGATCGCCGAGCACATGTTCCTGGCCGAGAAGACCGTCAAGAACTATGTCTCCAACCTGTTGGCAAAGCTCGGCATGAGCCACCGAACACAAGCTGCTGTGTACGCGGCTCGCCTTGCCGAACGGCGTGCCCACGACGGTGGAAGCTCTGCCTGATCACAGGGCACAAAGTCACACCAGGACGGGCCTTGCTCCTCTGACATTCCGACCCCGGGATTCGTACCGTGATGGTCAGAAGAATGATCAAAACGGAGGAACAATCATGAGCACAGCAACACTCGAACAATCCCGTCAAACCAGCCAAGAGCCGAGATTCACCGCACCAAGCGCGGTGGCTCCCGTCGTCGCCTTGAAGCGACGCACGATCGACAGCATCTTGATCGGCTTCGGAGTGGTCGCGATGGCCGCATTTGCGGTCGCCGGAGTACTCCTGTCGTGGGGCAACAGCTTCTCGAGTGACTATGTCACCAAGGAACTGTCGTCACAGAACATCAGCTTCCCGAGCGCGGAAGCGCTCACCAAGGATGGTCGCACCGACCTGCTCGAGTTCGCCGGCCAGAAGCTCGACACCGGGAGCGAAGCCCAGGGCTATGCCAGCTTCATCAACGGCCATCTCCAGAAGATCGCCGGCGGAGCGACATACGCAGAGCTCGGCGCCACGGAGAGCGCGGCCAAGGCCGATGTCAAGACCGCAGTCGACGCCGGCAAGCCGCAGGCAACCATCGACGAGCTGCAGACAAAAGCTGATGGGATCACTGGCCAGCGCAACACGGTGTTCAAGGGTGAGACCCTCAGAGGCCTGCTGCTCTCGGCTTACGCATGGTCGACAGTCGGTACCATTGCCGGGTACGCCGCATTCGGCGCCTTCATCGCTGCTGCGATCATGGCGGTTCTGATCGGGCTCGGTGTGATCCACCACCGCAGGAACCCCAAGACCGCCTGAACTCCGCAGTGCGGAACGAAAGTGCCCGGCCACACAGGCCGGGCACGCTCGCGTTTTGCCCCGCGTTCAGGTACGACAGTTGGTTCCAACGAGCTTGCGTCATTCGGGTGTATCAAGTAGTGTACTCAGTATGATACTCAGAATAACGTCGCCACAGGTCCTCGCATGAGCGTCCGGCACGCACTGTTGGCCCTGCTCAGCGAGGGTCCGAAGTATGGCTTGCAACTCGGTCAAGAGTTCGAGGCCGGCACGGGCGAGGTGTGGCCATTGAACACCGGTCAGGTCTACACGACCTTGCAGCGTCTCGAGCGAGACGGCTTCGTCGAGTCCGACGGGACCATCGACGACGGCCCGCAGAAGGACTTCCGCATCACCGACGCCGGTCTTGACGAGTTGCATGCTTGGTTGCACACGCCACCCGACACGTCGACACCGCCGCGCGACGAGCTGGTCATCAAAGTCTTGGTCGCTTTGCGCATACCGGGTGTCGATGCCGGCGAACTGGTCCAAGCGCATCGCCGGCATGTGATCGAAGCAATGCACCAGTACACCCGCCTGAAGGAGGACGCTGCTGATCACGAGATCGGTCTGCTACTGGTCGCCGATGCAGAGATCTTCAGGCTGGACGCTGTTGTGCGGTGGCTCGACGCAGCAGACGCGCGCATCAAGCGCCTGCCTCCTCCCAGCGAGACACCTGCGAGCCCTGTTCGGCTGCGTGCACGTCGCAAGGTTGGAGCGCGGCGATGAGCCGTTCATCGGATATGAGCCCGGCTCTGGAGATGAGGCAGGTCTCGAAGTCGTACGGCGAGGGCGCGACGATTGTCGAGGCCCTGATCGGAGTGGATCTCACCGTGTGTGCGGGGGAGCTGGTTGCGATCATGGGCCCCAGTGGTTCGGGCAAGAGCACTCTGCTGACAATCGCGGGAACGCTCGAAGATTTCACCAGCGGTGAGGTCACTGTTCTCGGGGAGGACACGTCGCAGATGTCGCGCAACGACCGCGCCGCGCTCCGACGCCGCTCGATCGGCTACGTGTTCCAGGACTTCAACCTCTTGGCCGGCCTGACTGCTGCAGAGAACGTTTCCTTGCCGTTGGAACTCGACGGGACCCGCAGCAAGGCCGCGCGAACGACTGCGCTGGCCGCGCTCGACGAGCTCGGCATGGCCGAGCGGGCGGATCGGTTCCCGGATGAGCTGTCGGGTGGCGAGCGTCAACGCGTCGCAATCGCCCGCTCGGTCGTCGGTGACAGGCAGCTCTTGCTCGCTGACGAGCCCACGGGTGCACTCGACTCGGTCAACGGAGAGGGTGTGATGCGTCTGGTACGTGGTGCCTGCAAGCGAGGCGTGGCGGGGGTCATCGTCACACACGATGCCCAGCTGGCATCGTGGGCGGACAGGGTGGTGTTCCTGCGAGACGGACGTGTCGTCGACCAGACCTCGCCCGCGGCCGGGCCGGACTCGCTTCTGTCCCCGGCCACCAGCCGATGAAGGCCAGCACCACCGGCGGAGGCGTGCCCGCCCGCCGTGCCATGGTCCGGTGGGCGTGGCGTCTGTTCCGTCGGGAGTGGCGTCAGCAGGTGTTGATCGTCGGGCTGCTGACGTTCGCCGTCGCAGCATGCATAGCGTCAGCATCGGTCGCATTCAACGTCGCGCCTGCGCGTGCCAGGGCCGACTTCGGCACTGCCAACCATTTCTTCGTGTTCGAGAAACCCGATCCTGCGACGCTGCCGACGAAGCTCGGCGCGGCAAAGCAGTACTTCGGGCAGATCGATGCAATCGGTCACAAGACGGTTGCGATGCCGGGAACCACCAAGAACATCGACTATCGGGTCCAGGATCCCGGCGGCCCCTTCGGCAGACCGATCCTGGACCTTCGCTCGGGCCGATATCCCTCATCCGCGTCAGAGGTGGCGATCACCGACTGGATCGCTAGCACCCTTTCGATCGGGGTCGGTTCCACGCTGAATCTCGACGGAGTTGAACGCACCGTCGTCGGCACCGTCGAGAATCCCAGTGATCTCAACGACGAGTTCGCCCTCCTCGCCCCGGCAGATTTCATCGCGTCCGACTCGGTGACGATGTTGGTCGATGCAAATGAGGACAAGATCCAGGGTTTCCGACCACTCGGTGACCATTCCCGGATCATCGCCGCACGAGGAGCCGTCCCTGAGGACGTCGCCGCGGCAATCGGGATCCTCGTCGTCGGCACGGTTGCGATGTTTCTCGTCGCCCTCGTTGCTACCGCCAGTTTCGTGGTCATCGCCCAACGTCGCCTGCCACAACTCGGGATGCTCTCGGCTGTCGGCGCGACCCAGAAACAGGTTCGCATGACGATGACGGCCAACGGCACGGCAACCGGGTTGGTCGCCGCGTTGCTCGGCTCGATTGTCGGCTTGGGAGGATGGTTCGCGATCGCACCGTCCCTGGAAGGCGCTGTTGGCGCGCGCATCGACCCGCTGAACGTGCCGTGGTGGTTGATCATCTCCGGAATGTTTCTGGCAGTCGCCACTGCGACCGGGGCCGGATGGTGGCCGGCGCGAACCATGTCACGCATTCCCACGGTGCTGGGACTGTCCGGCAGGCCCCCACGTCCGATCCCTGTGAGGCGATCAGCGCTGCTGTCTGCCGGTGTCATTGCCGCGGGAATCGTCTGTCTCGCCATCGCAAATCGCGTCGACGAGAGCAACGGACTCAGTCTCACCAAGGCAGCACTGGTGCTCGTGGGGACGTTGGCGGTCGTCGCCGGGGTGTTGTTGATTGGGCCTTTGGCCATCCGAGCGTTGGCCCAGTTGGCCCCGCGGGTCCCGATCGCGTCCCGGTTGGCCCTTCGCGATCTCGGCCGGTATCAGGCCCGGTCGGGTGCGGCACTGGCTGCCATAAGCCTCGCTCTCGGGATACCAGTCGCGCTCGTTGCCATGGCCGCTGCGGCGGAGAACGGTAAAGGCGCCGGAAATCTCTCGTCGTCACAGTTGGTCGCCAGCTTCGCTGAGATCGACGGCCCGTTCGTGCCTGAGCCCGCGGCTGTCCCAAAGCTGCAGGAGGGCGTCGACCAGATCGTCGCGTCACTCCACGGCGCAACTGGGCTTCGTCTCGACGCAGCGAAGAACCCGGACGCACTGCCCGAGAAGGGCATCAACGGACAACCGGCGATCGCGATTGGCGTGCGCGTCAAGGAGGGGCTGCAGGATGCAGGTCTCGTATATGTCGCGACTCCTCAACTGCTCCAGAAGTACGGGCTCGATGCCAGCGACGGCGGTCAGGGCGTCGATGTGCTCACCGCGGACACCGGAGACCTGCGCATCATCGTCCAATCTCCGAAGCGAACGGATCTGGATGGCTTCGAAGCAGTGGTCTCGCCGGGCACCCTCAATCGCACATATACGTCGCTGCCGGGAGCCGTGATCTCGTTGGCGCGGTTGCAGCAACGCGGCTGGGAAGCGGTTCCGTCCGGGCGATGGCTCATCGAGTCAACGCAGCCGTTGACCAGCGCCGAGCTTTCAACAGCGCGTGCGGTCGCATTCCGCTACGGCTTGAAGATCGAGGCCCGGGACTACCAAACGGGTCTGGCCAAGCTCCGACTTGGCGCGACAGCCGTCGGCATGCTCGTGGCCCTCAGCGTTCTTGCCGCGACAGTGGGTCTCATCCGCAGTGAGGCGGCAGGTGATCTGCGAACTCTCACGGCCGCAGGCGCCCCGCGCAGGGCTCGCCGTACTATCACTGCGACCACCGCAGGCGGGCTCGCGTTGCTCGGGGTTGTGCTCGGCATCGCGGGCGCATATCTCGGTCTCGTCGCCGGTCGATTGCGTGACCTGACGCCTGTGCCGGTGTTCGACCTTGCTGCGATTGCACTCGGCACGCCACTCGCTGCGGCAGGTCTTGGCTGGCTCTTCGCGGGACGTGAACCCGCCGTCCTCTCACGCGCACCATTGGATTGACGCCGCGCCGAACAACAGAGTTAACTGCCAAGTGTGAACTCTCGGAGTGCCGGGTAACCCAAACCGGTGAATTCGCCGGCGATGGATCCGCAAGGAACACATCAGCACGGAGCAGTCCGCGACTACGCAGTCGTGGTTTCGGCACGTGGCTTCGCATTCTTCACCCTCTTCGTCGTCGCGACGCTCATGGCCGTCATGGTGGTGCACCGCGCGGATCAAGTGTTCGTCCTGCTCGGAGCCGCGACGACTGTTGCGGTGATTGCCGCCCCGTTCGTCAAGCTCCTCAGCTCGTGGATGCCCCGCGGTGCAGCGATCGTGATCATCACGCTGATCGGGATGTTCGGCACCGTGGCCGTGCTCGGAACGGTTGCCTGGGACCTCAACCGGCAAGCGTCCGCCTTGTCGGACTCGTTGCATCGTGCGGTCGCCGACCTGCCGCCGGGCAGCACGGCTGCCGAGACCGCAGCCGACCTGAAGTTGGACGAGCGAATCGACTCCGTTCTCGGCACGGCCGCTACCCGGCTGGTCGTCGGTAAGACGGATCCGCTCGCCGTAGCCGGGCAGGTGGCGAAGGTGATCGTCGTCGGTGTGCTTTCCGCATTCATCGTCGCGGGCGGACGGCGCGTCACGGACCTCGGCCTTCGGCTCATCCGCCGAACCTCGATCCGCGAAGAGTTCCACGTCGCGCTGGCAGCTTCGATGTCACGCGCCGGTTCGTATCTTCGGCGGATGATCGCCGTCAGCGTGCTCCACGGACTGCTTGCCGCGGCGGTCTCGTGGGCCCTTGGTCTGCCGGGCTCGATCTCGCTCGGCGCCTGGGTGACGGTCGCTTCGACCGTGCCCGTGCTCGGCGGCGCCTTGGCATGGCTGCCGATCGTCGCGCTCGCGAGAGTCGCCGACGTTCCGCTGGCTGCCGCCGTCGCCATAGCAATCGTCTGCATTGTCGGTGACCGCCTGGCTCGGGCCTACTGGGTTCATCGGGCACTGCGCGTCGGTCCTCTGCTGGCACTGATCGGGATCGGCGCTGGCCTTTCGTTGATCGGCGTCTCCGGTGCGATCCTCGCCTTGTTCGTCGCTGCCCTGGTCTGCGCGATGTTGAGTTATCGCGGTCATCTCGGTGCCGCGATCGGTGATGTGGTCGAGGATCCGCCCGACCGGTCCCTACCCGACGCACGGGACATGGTCGCCGAACGTGAGCCAGTGTTGGCCGAGCCTCGGAGACGTGAAACGTACATGCGGTTGAGACTGTCCGAGCGTACTGCGGCGACTGCCGCCGTCGGTTGCGCAGCGGCAGTGGCGTTGTTCGACATGGCGAGTGCCAGCCGGTCGTTGATCGTTTGGTTCACGGTCGCCGGTTTCATCGCCATCGGGCTCGATCGACCGATCTCGGCGATGTACCGATCGTGGAAGTTGCCCCGCCTTGCCGGCACAGCGATCGTGCTCGGACTGATGATCGGGATCGTCAGCGCCGTCATCGTGTTGGGCGGCCCCTCGATCACCAACTCCGCGACAACGGTCACGCGCCAGGCGCCTGAAGCCGTCCGCTCGATGGAATCTCTGCCGCTCGTCGGACGCTTGCTCGAACGCAACGGCGCACCGGAAAAGATGGAGCACTTTCTCAGCTCGCTACCGGACCGCTTGCGTCAATCCAATGCGGTAGTGCGAATCACAAAGGCTGCGGGAGACGGAGTGGCTGGCGCCTTCTGGACCATCACGTTCATGTTGGCGATCCTCTGGGACGGCCCGCGGTTGGTTCGTGCAGTCCGCGATCGGGTCCCCGTAGCCAAACGCCGCAGGGTCTCGCGTTTCGGTCAGGCCGCGTACACCGCGCTGTCGAACGTGGTTGCCGCAGCCGCGTTTGTTGCCGCGTTGAATGGTTCGGTGGTGATGCTGCTGGCGATCGCCCTCGGTATCCCCCTTGCTCCGATCCTGGGCTTGTGGGCGGCGACGTGGAACTTCATCCCACAGATCGGTGGCTTCGTCGGCGGGCTGCCCCTTGTCGCGCTCGGTTTCGCTCAGGGACCTCGGCAGGGAGCGATCGCCATGCTTGCCTTCGTCATCTACCAGACCTTCGAGAACCATGTGATCCAGCCGTTGATCGGTAGCCGAGTCGTCCACGTGCCGCCACTTATCCTGCTGGTCGGCGCGCTGTTCGGCGGGGCCCTCGGAGGCTTCGTCGGCGCTCTGATCGCGGGGCCGATCCTCGGCGTGGCGAAGGTCGCCTTGAACGAGATGCGCCCCGACGACGCCCGGATCGAGGACCGCACGAGTCATGCGGAGGTGTTCGTGGATGCAGGGCCTGCCCTGCCTATAGAGCCGGTGCTCCCGTAACGGTCAATCGAATCGAGTACAGCGACGTGGTCGCGGTGATGAACAGCCGGTTGCGCTGAGGCCCTCCGAACGTGAGGTTGGCCGCTGCCTCCGGCAGGTGGAGCTTGCCGATCAGTGAGCCATCCGGATCGAAGCAGTGGAGTCCCTCGCCGACGCCCGCCCACACGCGGCCGGCGTTGTCGAGGCGGATGCCGTCGAACACACCAGACGTACAGTGGGCGAAGACCTCACCGGGCCCGAGGTTGCCGCCTTCTTCGACCGGACAGATGCGGATGTGGTTCCGACGGGTGTCGGCGATGTACAGATGCGTTTCGTCGAGGGAGAAGGCGAGGCCGTTCGGCCGGTCGAAGTCATCGGCGACGATTGCGACGTGTCGAGTTGCAGGGTCGGCCCGGTAGACGTGGCAAGCCCCGATCTCGCTCGTGGCGTGGTGCCCTTCGTAGTCACTGTCGATCCCGTACGCAGGATCGGTGAACCACACCGAACCGTCGGATCGCACCACAACATCGTTCGGACTGTTGAACTGCTTGCCATCGAATCGATCGGCGACAACCGTGATCGTGCCGTCGTGTTCGGTGCGCGTCACGCGCCGATTGCCGTGCTCGCACGTCACCAGACGTCCCTGACGATCGAGCGTGTTGCCATTCGAGAAGCCCGAAGGCTGACGGAACAACCCGACATGGCCCGACACCTCGTCCCAGCGCAGCATGCGTTCGTTCGGGATGTCGCTCCAGATCACGTACCTGCCCGCGGGAACGTAGACGGGCCCCTCTGCCCACCGGCATCCCCCGTAGAGACGCTCGAACCTCGAGTCACCCCGGCACCCCGCGAACCGGTCATCGAGCACCTCGAACCGGGCCTCAATCGTGTCTGGTCTCGTCGATCTTTCGATGAGCAGATGTTACGCGGGCCGCGAGCAGGCCGGAATTCTCGATGCGCGGTTCCAAACGATCGCGGCTGGGTAGAACGACACTCATGAGCGAGATCGGGAAAGGCGAACGATGACGGACCTCCGATTTGGATCGGACCAGGAGCCCGGGATCCGGCGGCGCGGCGAAAAGCGCTTCACGTACTTCGACGAGCGGAGGAAGCGTGTCGTCACTTCGCGAACTGAGCTCGATCGCATCAAGTCACTTGTCGTTCCGCCAGCATGGACCGACGTGTGGATCGCGCCGGACGCCGACAGCCACCTCCAAGCGACGGGGCGTGACGCGCGCGGGCGAAAGCAATACCGCTATCACGATGCGTTCGTCGACGATCGTGCCAACCACAAGTTCGCCGACCTCGTACCGTTCGCATCCGCACTCGGACCGTTGCGCAGGCGCGTGGATCGTGACCTGCGCCGCGATGAGCTCAGTCACGACAGGGTGGTCGCGACCGTCGTGCGCCTGTTGGACGTGACCAGTTTGCGAATCGGCAACGCCGAGTACGCCAGGAGCAACCGATCGTTCGGGTTGACCACGTTACGCAACAAGCACGTGATCGTTCGCGGCAGCACGATCCACTTCGAGTTTCGCGGCAAGTCTGCCCACGACTTCGACGTGACATTCGAGAACCGAAGATTGGCCAAGATCGTTCGATCGTGTCAGCACCTCCCCGGCCAGCAACTGTTCGAGTACAGGAGCCTCGACGGCACGGTCCGGCGTGTCGACTCCGCAGATGTCAATACATATCTCGGCGAGTACGCCCGGCCTGGCGCCACCGCCAAAACGTTTCGCACGTGGAACGCCACGGTGCGCGCTGCCGAGGCTCTGTTCGTGGCGACGCAGGACGAGGAAGAGCCGACGGCAGGCGTTTTGAATGCGGCGATCGATCAGGTCGCTGACCATCTCGGCAACACCAGATCCGTCTGTCGGAACAGCTACATCCATCCAGCTGTTGTCGAGGCGTATCTTGAGGGAACACTCGCCGGTCGCTGGCAGCGACCCGTCTCGCAGCGAGCCAACGGACTGTCGGTCAGCGAGAAGAGGACCGTCCGTCTGCTGAAGTGAGCGCTAGACCGCCTGTCGACGGGCAACCAGGATGGCCATGTCGTCCGTGGGTGGCGTCGCGAACGCGTGAACGGCAGAATCGCGGATCAGTCCCGCCAAGGCATCGGCGTCGAGATCCGTCTGGCTGAGCAGTTGCATGAGGTCTTTCTCCCGGAACCATCCGGAGTCGCTGTGTCGTTCGATCACGCCGTCCGTGAACGAGATCAGCGTGTCGCCAGGAGCCAGGTCCAGCTCGAGCTCGCCTGCTTCGACCGTCGGGAAATATCCGAGCAGTCGGCCGTGGGCTTCGAGTTGCTGGACATCTCCGCCGGCCCGACGGACCATCGGCGGCGGATGGCCCCCGCAGGCAATGACGATTCGCGACGAAGCGGTACCGGCGTCCGGCGAGTCGTCGGGAACCGCCGTGAGAGAGACCAACGCGATTGTGCAGTAGACGCCGGCGAGGAGCGCGTCAGAGCCATTGAGCATCGCGTTGTTGGCGTGATCGAGGATCTCCGCCGGCCGCATGCCCATCATCGCCGCCGACCGGATGGTGTGGCGCACAAGTCCCGTCGCCGCCGCCGCCTCGACCCCGTGCCCGGTCACGTCGCCGACGACCAGCAACCATTGTCCGCGACCAACGGGTACGACATCGTAGAAATCGCCTCCGACCTCCAAACCCTCGCCCGCCGATTGGTATCGAGCACCGAGGTCGAATCCCGGTACGGATGGCAACGAGGCCGGCAGTAATGCGGCCTGAAGTCCATGGCTGACCTCTTTGCGCTGCTTCAGCAGCCGAGCGTTGTCGAGCAGGACGGCAGCCCGCTCGCCGAGCGACCTGGCCACCTGGCGGTCTTCGTCCGTCATGTCGCGGTGCGTGTGGTTGGCAAAGACGCATGCACCCAGGACCCGGCCGGCCGCCAGCATCGGAACGATGATGCCCCCGCCGAGGCTCATTGCCTGCAATGCCGCGCGATGTTCGTCGTTGCGGGCAACCTGGGAGATGAAGTGATCGCCGTCGTCCCACGTGACTTCCTCACCTGTTCGCAGCGTTCGCCCGAGGCCGTGCACTGCGCTGAGGTCAGCACCGAACGAGCTGACTCGTCTGGTCGCTGCGAGTTGCTCGTCGACGGTGAACGCCCGAGCGGCGAGGCGAGTGGCCCCGGGACTGTCGAGGAGATGAACGCTGCAGATGTCGACCAGGGAGGGGGAAACCAGGTTGACGAACTGCTGCAATGCGGCGTCGAGATCGTCGCCAGCGTGCGCCAGCACGGTCGATGCATTGGCCATCAGCACGAGGTCGGCCTGTCGCCGAAGTGCAGCTTCGTAGAGAAGCGCACGATCGATCGCGACTGCGCATTGCGTCGTGAGCGCGGCGAGGAAGGAACGGTCGTCCTCGTTGAAATCGCGTTCACCGTCGAAACCGAAAACAATCGCGCCGAGGGCGGAGTCTCGAACGATCAGGGGCAGATAGGCGCTGGCACCGTCCCCACCTGTGTCGGCGAAGATCGGGTAGCTGTCGGCTCGCTCCTGAGGACTGTGGAGGTATATCGGCACTCGCGAGCGAACGACATCGGATGCCGGCAGCGGAGCGTCCACTGCGAAGCGCTGCCACGTGTTCATCATCACCGTGTCGTAACCGACGTGGCCGACGACCTCGAGCGACAGTCCATCACTCGACATGAGGCATAGCGTGCCGCGATTCGCCTCGATCGCGTTGAGCCCCACGCCGAGCACGAAGCTGGCGATGGACTGCAGACCCATGCGTTCTGCGAGGCCCGCCGTCAGTTCGTGGAGCAGGCCAAGGCGGGTTGGTACGTGCTCCACCGGGGGTCACGTCCCGTTGGTCAAGATGTCGTACACGCCTGTGGTCTCCTGCGTCCGCAGCGTCGCCCCGGTCGCGTTGGTGACGACGATG
>JANMMQ010000016.1:0-1830 GCA_031373465.1 Ilumatobacteraceae bacterium
CCCGACGAGACCTTGCGGAATCATGCCCTCCGCCGGAGACCGCTTCGGCAAGGTCGGAATCGCCGGCAGCTCGAGGGTTGCCAACGCGAACTCGGCCGCCGCTTCGGCGTCGCGGTGAGGCAGGCTGCCGATCCCTGTGGCAATGCCACTTGGTAGCCGTGCACGATTCACTCCGGATCACTTCCTGGGCGACATCGTTCCACCCGTAGTGGTCAGCCGACGAGCCGAGACCGCATCATCTTTGGCGGCCGACGCCCCATCGGTAAGTCTTGCGGCGTGCAAGCTCCCGGGCCTCGCCTGCTCTCGACGGTGACCGGTTCGTGGGGGCCGCGAATCACGTGGGCCGCGGTGGCAGTCGCCGGCGCGTGGTCGATCGGCGACGCGCTCGACGGACGGTCGGCAGCGCTGCGCACAACGGTCGCCATCGGCGCCTGGTTGCTGTGGGGCATCGGCGTGGTGGCGCTGGTTGTTCCGTCGACGCTCGGCCTGACAGTCCTTCGGATGCTCAGCGCGTTGACGTGCGGCATCGCTGGCGTCAGTTGGATCGGTGGGGCGTCACCGACATCCGGCGCGATCTTTCTTGCGTGCAGTGTGCTCAGCGCGTTGCTCATCGGCGGCGCTGACTTCGGCCAGCGATGCGCGCAAGCGTCCGCCTACGGCGACGAGCACCGGTTCATGCTCCGCCCTCCCGCAGCGTTCATTCCCCCGGTGGCGCTTGTGGGCCTGGTCTGGATTGCTGTCGTGCTCGCCGCGCCGTTGCTGCTGGCGAGCGGCCGCTGGGCCCTCGGTAGCATCGCCGCGGTAGCTGCTGCGCTGCTCACCTGGCTGCTGGTTCCACGTTTCAACGCGCTGTCGGGACGGTGGCTGGTGTTCGTGCCCGCCGGCCTCGTCCTTCACGATCTGGTGGTTCTCGGGGAGACACTGATGATTCCCCAGGCTGACATCGAGGCAATCGAATTGGCGCTGGCGAGCACCGAGGCGGCAGATCTCACCGGCCCGGCGTCGGGTCACGCGGTCGAGATCGGCATGCGCTCGATGGTCACGGCGCTACTGGCGCCGACCAAGGCTGCGCCCAGGGGAACCGCCCTTCATGTCCGGTCGTTCATCATCGCACCGACGCGTCCCGGCCTGGTGCTGCGCGCTGCCCGACGGGCCTGAGGGGGCGCGATGGCCTCATCGGGCAATGGCGCCGCCGAGCACATAGCGATCCGACGGGTCGAAGAAGACCACGCTCTGCCCTGGGGCGACGCGGCGCTGAGGATTCCGCCAGTGCACGACATCGTCTTGCAGCAGCGCCGGCATGGCGAGGCCGTGCGCGCTGCACTGCACCATCACCTCACCGGCGTAGGGCTGGTCCGCCCACACGACATCGTCGAGCGACAGCGCGTCGGTGTACAGGTCGTTCTCGTCGCCGACGACGACCGTCAAGCTGTCGTGGTCGATCCCTGTGACGTACCGCTTCGGTCCCCCGCCTGGCAGTCCGATGCCACGGCGTTGACCGAGGGTGATCATCTCGATCGCCGCCACGTCGCCGAGCACCGACCCATCGGCATCGACGACCTTTGCCGGCCGGAACGGGATGCGAGCCCCGAGGAACGTCTCGCGTCCGCCGGTCTGGGTGATGAAGCACACGTCCTGACTATCGGGCTTCTCCGCGGTTCGCAGACCGAGCGCAGCCGCACGATCGCGGACCTGGGCCTTGGTCAAGTGTCCGACCGGGAACAGCGTGCGGCGCAGTTCGCGCTGAGGGAGCATGTGCACGACGTAGCTCTGATCCTTGGCCGAATCGGCCCCACGGTGCACGAAGTAGCGATGATCGACGGTCTCGAT
>JANMMQ010000056.1:0-35494 GCA_031373465.1 Ilumatobacteraceae bacterium
CCTTCCTGCGTCGGCCCCACTGGACCGGCTACGACCGTCGATAGCGGTGCAACGTACGGCCACACCTCGAAGAACACGAGGGCACCACCGAACCCGAAGTTGTTGCCGTGATTCATCTGACGACCCTGATCCGTCAGGGAGTAGAACTGACCTTCCAGTGCGTCGGCAGGAATGGTCAGTTCGACGTCTGCTGTTTCACCTGGTCCCACCAACGGCGCGATGAGGGTCTGGGGATCCGTGTAGAGCGAAGCGTTGCGGGCGAGCAGCGTCTGGCGAATCCCCAACATACCCATGGATTTGTCGGTGACACCCGCGTTGACGTAGCGCAGCAACACCTTCTGCCCCGCCGGGACGTCGATGACCGCAGTGTCCGGGAACGACTTGCCGTTGACCAGGTGGTACACCTTGCGAGGAGTGCCATCGGGGTTCGGCGACTGGCCGAAGTAGCCCATGCCGAAGCTATGCCGCCCGGCCTGGAAGTCGGTTGCGAACTCGAGATCGAGGTCGGTCGTCGCGACGATCGCCTCGTCCACGTATGGAGTTGCTCCGTAAGCACAGGCGTTACATCCAACAGGCGTCACGATCAGAACACCGACAAGGCCCATCGCGATCTGCCGGGGCGCGTCCGCATTGGAGCCTGGCTGGAACACCGATGTGCCGATCATGTCGGCGGTCGTGGTAATGCTGTAGTCGGTGCCACTCCTGTGCACTGACCCCGCTGGAAGGCTCGGGAACGACAGCTCAGGCATGTCTGCCAGAGCCGGTGCCGAGAAGTGGATGATCAAGTCCGTGCCCGCTGGCACCTTGATCGTCGACGTGTCGCCGCCCGCAAGCGTCACGTCAGACGTAGCGCCAATGTTGACGCCGAAGCCCAGGATCGCCACGTCCTGAGTGCCGAGGGGGTTCGTCACGTCCTTGACCGTCACCGTGCTTGGCCCGGCATACAGGTTGATATCGCACGTCAGTGGTGTGGCGTCGGTCGCACACGTCGTCGCCGCGATCGTCGCTGGCCACGTTGGGGCCACGGCCCCCGGCAACAGCCTGTCGCTGAACGTGTCGGCGTGAACTGCAATCGCCCCGCCAGTCAGGCCGGCGATCGCGATTGCGGCACCGGCCAGCCGCTTCGAGTTGCGCTTGATACCCATGGAAGTGCCTTCCCGCCGAGAGGCTGGTGTTTCTTGAATGGTGGTGTCGTTCATCGGTCGGCTCTCAATCACAGTTCGTGTTCATCTGGGCCTGGACCGATGCGGGTGGCTCGACCTTGATCAGGGTGAGCATTCCGCCGAACGTGATGCCGTAGTTGGTCACTTGTGTCAGGTCGTGATTGTGGGCGACGTGGTAATACTCGCCGCACTGCGTCTTGGTGAGGATCCCCGGGTTCAGGATTCCGCTCTCGCCGAGATAGGGCGAGCCACTCCAGAAGTCACCCTCTTGGAGGTTCAAGCCATTCGGCCATGCGACCGGGACCCGATTGCCGTCCGAGTCTTCGTACCCGACCTCGTTCGTCCATCGGAAAGTCGCATCCACGGTGGATCCAGGACCCACCATGATGTTGAACTTCTCCTCGGTGTTGTCGTTGCCCGTGCCAGCACCCTTCATCAGGGCACCGTCCTGCGCGATCACGTGCTCGTGGTTGGAGTGCGGGTGGAAGTCGTAGCCGGCGGTGCCGACAGCGACATAGCGCAACATCGAGTCGAGCGCGTTGGCGTTCAGTTCCCAGGGACTCACATGGGCCATGGCACCGTACGGCTGCGAAGGAAGCCACGGTGCGTAGTTCGGTGCGACGGTGTCAGGCATGGAGCGGCCGTTGATCATGAAGTAGTGCGCCTCATAGGCACGGGGGTACGAGTTCCAGTTGAGCAAGTCGACATTGGCCTTGTTCTGCTCCATGAAGGTGTGGACGCCAGGATCCATCTCCGACAACATCAAGATGTTCTCGCTCTTCGAATCGCCGTCGTAGATCGCCAGGGGATCGCACCTCGTCGGGTCGTCGAGCCTTGCATAGGCGCACTTGGCCTTGGCGGCCGCCGCGCTCGCCGCAGCGGGGGTCATCCCGGCGCCACCATTCGTGGTGCCGCTGCCGTCCAGAGGAATCCCAAGAATGTCGATGTCCTCGATGGCTATCGGCGAACGGCTTCCGTCAGGCAGCTGAACTGAAGGTCGAATGATCAGTGCCCCGAACAAACCCATCTGCACCTGCAGCTGTGGATCGGAACCGCTCTGATACAGGTACGTGCCCGCGCTGCCTGCGACGAAGCTGTAGCTGATGCTTGCACCGGGGGCAGCCTGTGGCACTAGCGACACCAGCTCGCCGGCTGACGCCACTGGACCGACAGGGCCGCTCGTGAAAGTGTCGTCGTACAGGACGCCTGTCTGGCCGGGGAACTGGATCGACGTCGCGACTGGAAGGAGATTGTGCAGGTTGACCTGGAGTGTGTCACCTTGGTCTGCGCACAGCACAGGCCCGGGCAGTTGGAATGCCCCGGAGGCGTTTCCATTTCCGTAGCCCCAGTCGTAGATGGCATTGCCGTCGGGCTCGCTGGTGTAGCCGTCGTCAGCGGTGAGGTCGAAGACCCGGTTGCCGGTGGCGTCGAAGCTGCCCTCGGTGCAAACCATTCCCTCACTCATCGGGCCGCTGGTTGCAGCTTGCGAATGGCCACCGAGCGGCGCGATCGAAGCGCCCGCGGCGCACAATCCTGCGACGCCGAGCCACACCGCCAACTTCGTCCTACGCCGCCGTGCGACCGTGGGTTCGTTCCCGCTCATCGCGTCCCCGTTCTGAATCATGTTGATGTTGTTCATGTGTCTGCCCGCCTCAGCCCGCAACCGGGAATTCGCCGACCCACTCGGGCTCGCCCGCCCAGCCGTTCGGCTTGAGCTGCGGAGCCAGATTCGGGAGAACACGCACTTCGCTTCGCTGACCGCCGACCCATGCGTTGGTACCGTCCTCGCTGCCCGTGTAGTGGGACATGCCCCTGTCGTAGAAGGCGTAGGTCCCTTCCGCAGGAGCCGTGAAGAACACGTCGCGGCTCTCGCCTGGACCAATCTGAATGCTGTCCGTCGCCTTGCGCTGTGCACTCGGCGGTACGTACCGCGAATCACGGCCGAGCACGTCGACCTCGAGACCGGGGAACACGATCGTGTGATCAAGGAATCCCAGGTTCGCGAAACGAATCAGGATCCTCTCCCCCGGCGACGCCTGTACCACCGAGCTCAGCGGGTTGCTGAACAACCGCGAGGCGTCGGTATCGGAGGCAGCCGTCAGGAGGTCTGACTTCATGCCTCCGTGGACCGTGTCTGCGACCAAACCGCCATCCGTCTGTGCAAAGAGCTGACCCGTGTCGTCGCGTACGCCATTGGGCTCGAGCGTGTCGGGGTACGCACGGCCATTCATCGTCCACATGTCCGCGTGGAAGTCTGTCCAGTCCGTGGCTTGGATGTGAGCGTCGCCGAAGTGCGCCCTGGTGTCGATCTCGCTGAGCATGATTGCGTATTCGCGGTCGTACTTCGTCTCGCCCGTGAGGTCGCCGTCAGCTTGCCCGTATGCCTTGTGCTGTCCGGGCGCTAGCCCAACGGTGTCGGACGGAGACGGCTTGACGAAGACGATGCCGTGCATGCCCATCGTGACGTGCTCGACGTCTTCGAAGTGGCAGTGGTACATGTACGTGCCGGCGTCCTTCGGGCGGTACACGTAGGTGAAGTCGTGGCCGATGGCAACGGCGATCGAGCTCTCCGGCACGCCGTCGTAGAACGGGATGGCGTTGCGGAAGCCGTGCCAGTGGAGTGTGTGTCCGTCCACGAGGTCGGGTCGCAACTGGAGGCCGAGGTTGGTCAGCGTCACCCAGATCTCTTCGCCGACCGTGGAGTAGAAGATCGGAGCGCAGATCTGCGTGCGACCCTTCTGAGCAGCGACCTGGGACCGGTCGAGGCCCGTCACATTCCGGAAGCAGAAGGCGTAGGTCGTGGTGTTCGCCGGGTCAGCCAGCGGATCAGGGAAGTACGGGTCGATGGACGCCGCACCCATGCCTGTTCCGAGAGCACCCGACCAGGGCATCGAGACCCAGCCGTCTGTGCCTGCGAGAGCAAAGTGTCTCACGCCCAGCGGCGGCGCGCCGACAGCATCGCCGGCTCGTCCGGACGCAGGATCGAGTCCGACCGGCGGCTGGCTGCGGGGTGAGGCCGCAGTGCCGCCCGCGGTGATCAGCGCTTTGGCGGCACCCGCCGTGCCGGCCAGCACTGCTGCACCCGTTCCGCCGAGAATGAGGAACTTGCGACGACCAATCAGCCCGCCGACCCTTCCTTCCTCGTTGTCAGTTCCTGTAGTCACGTCTGTAGTTCCCTTCGTTCCGACCGGGTTGATCCGCCGACTCATGAGAACGTCACCGCCCTCGTCACCGTGAGCGTGCCGCTCTGTGTTGCGTTCGGCGGGATGACCGCCGTCGCTGTGCTGTTGACCACGCCGGATGTTCCGGCGGTTCGCTGCGCAGTGATCGTGAACGTGACGGTTCCGTTGGCAGCCACGTTGATCGTTCGGCTCAACGCCCCGGTCCCCGTCGCTGCTCCCCCGCAGCTGGAGTTCGCTCCGCCTGTGACGGCGCACGACCAGCTGTTGAAGTTGACTCCCGGTGGGAGGGGGTTGCTGAGCACAATGCCCGCAATCTGGTCGAGGTTTGCACCGCTGTTGGCGACCCGCACCGCGTAGGTGTACGTGCCGTTGCCCTGTGGATTGGCCGCATTCGTGGTGTTGGTCAGAACCAGATTGGACCGGGCAACAACGGTGCTCGCCACCGAACTGGCGTTGTCCGTTGTGACTGTGTCGACGTAGTTCGCAACGGGTCCCAACGTGGCCGACTCGACGATGCTGGACCCGATGGCAGCGCCGTTGGCGACCGCGATCCCCAGCGGTAGGCCGAAGACAACCGCAGTCGAGTAGGTGAATGTCACCGTGCCGCCGCCGGCGACAGTCAGTGTTCGGTTGATGTTCCCCGCAGCGAGGCCCGGACCACCACAGTCGCTGCCTGCGCCGACCGCTGAGCAGCCGTACCCGATGAGACCGGTCGTCGCACCAGTGAGAGCGGTGGTCAGCTGGCCCTTCATCGTCGTCGTGCCGGTGTTGGACACCGTGATCACGTAGGGCAGCACCTGACCACGTGTGACCGACGGCAGTGCAGCGGGGGTGACGAGAACCTTGAGGTTTCCGCTGACCTGCACTGCAAACACCGCCGATGCCGAGTTGTTGCCGGTGAAGTTGTCAGTGATACCCGAAGTCGGGGCTGGCGCGACCGTGGCGATGTTCGTGACCGAGCCGGCCGGGGCGTTGGCGGCCAACGTGCCGGTCAGGACGAAGGTCATGGTGGAACCTGTCGGCAGCAAGACATCCTGGATGAGGTTTCCGGCCGGGATGCTCGCGGGGCAGGTTGCGCTGCCGGTCGAGGTGCAGCTCCACGTACCGGTGACCGCCGCCGGGGCACCCGGCAGTGTGTCGGCCACCCGGGCAAGGCCGGCCGCAGGGCCGTAGTTGCTGACTGTGATCGTGTACGTGACCGCGCCGCCCGGGCTTACCGTTGCCGGCGACGCCGTTTTGCTGATGGCGAAGTCCGCATTGGTGCCCAGTTCGTCGGCGCCGCGGTCGACGTTGCCGATCGGACGATCGTCGGCGTCGATGTCGCGTGGTGGAGCGGTGGCTCCGTCACCGGCATTGAGTCCGGTGTTGAGAGTGCCATTGACGCCACCGGCGCTCGGCGACAAAAGGTGGTAGTCGGCCAGCAGGGTGATCGGAACCATCTGGGCAACGATCACCGGGAACGACACGTTGGTGTTGTTGCGCCACATCAAGCTGTCGACCACGAAGTCCTGCGGATGGGCGAAGCCCACACCACCGCCGCTGGCGGCAATCGTGCCGTCCAAAGTCGGGTTGATGTTGTCCGTCGTGCTCACGTAGCTGAGTGCGGCGCTTCCGGCATGCAACGGTGAACTTGTCGCGTTCGTCGTATTGCCTATTCCCGTGAAGGCGAACGGTGCGGCCCCGCCGTTGTTGAGACCGGCCGTCGAGGCGACGCCGATGTCCCAACGCTGAATTTCAGCTCCATTGGTTGGGTCGCCGATCCCGTGGAGCGCGCTTCCGTTGGATGTCGCCGTCGGCAACTCGGCCCATCCGGCCCGGTTGTCGGCGAAGATGTTGTTCAACAACCTCGGCTTCGACCAGTTCGGCGAGTTGGCGGGCATCGGTGGCTGCCCGTTGCAGGTGGCGGCGTTGACGCAGCCTTGCAACTGCACCGAGTTTCCACCTGTCGAGAGGCCTGCGGGGTTGGCCAGCCTGATGTTGCCGCTGGCAGAGTTGGTGGCCGCGGTCGCCGTGGTGATGTTCTTGACGATGGTGTTGTTCACGAGCGTCACGTTCGGGGCGTCATCGAGCGCCACACCGCCACCCTCGTGAGTGGACAGGTTGTTGGCGATGATGTTGTTGGACACCATCTCCGGGAAGTTGCCCGCCATCAGGAACCTGATGCCACCACCGTCGTCGTTGGACTGGTTGGCAACCAACGTGTTGCTGTCGATGGTGACCGGGCCTGCGCCACGACTCAGTTGAGTGTTGTTGGCCGGCAGGGCGCCAGCGATCATGATGCCGCCGCCCTCGTCGTAACCCTGGTTGTAGTAGATGCGGTTCCTGGTGATGGCGCCACCGTTCGAGCGGCCGTAGTGCGAGATCGCCCCGCCGTACTCCGCCGAGAAGTTGCCGCAGAAGTCGTTTCCAGTAACCGTGTAGTTGTCGGCACCGGCAAAGATGCCGAGCGCGCCGGCCAGGTTCGTGCCGCCGTTGGCAACGATCCTGTTGTTGGCGACGTTGAGGCGTTCGTTGTGGTTGCTCGAGGCATTGGCGTCGCCAGGCAGGTCCGGCGTCCCGACACGGATCGTGCCGTAGGTGCCGCCGTTCGACTGGATCTGGTTGTTTGTGATCTGGAAGTCACGAACGTACTGATCGAGCATCACGGCGCCGCCCTGCGCGGGCCCCGGGTTGGTCGGAGCTGCAAGGCCATCGGGGATGCCGCCTGGCAAGGTGTTGATGTTGCCCGGGTTGCCCTGCTGGTCGCCGCCGGTCAGCAGCAGCCCGTCGAGACCTGCCCGGAAGTTGGTAGAGGGGCTCTGGTTCCCTGGCACGTACTGGTTCTGGGTCTCGGCGATGGCGAGCACGCCCTCACCCTCGGGAAGTTCGGTTGGGCCGGAACCCTGGCGGGTGAGCGCGGCGGCGAATGTTCGCCAGTCATCGGAGTAGCTGCCGTCCGATGTGTTTTGGTTGCCTCCTGACGGAACGACCTGAGTGGCCGACCAGTACTGCGATGCGTCGATGTTCGTGCCCGGAGCGACGTTCGTGGGAGTGATGGCCCCGCCGGGACCAACGCCTTGCAGCTTGATCTTGCTGTGCAGTACGACGTTCTCGAAGTACGCCGCCAACGGATTGTGTGCCGCGTAGTTCGGCGCCGTGTTCGGGTAGATCACGATGAGCTGCGGCCGGGCGTTGCTCCTGTTGCCGGCGTCCTGGCGGGCACGCTCGATGGCCCGTTGGATCGCACGTCCACCGCTGACTGGTGTTCCGACCACTTCCGAGCCGATCGGCTTTGCGTTTCCGCTGAAACCAGCAGGAGTGTCCGTTGCGGTGTCCCAGGCGTCCATCTGCGGTGTGAAGACGCGGATGCCGACGCTGTTCGTGCCATCCGTCGTCGGCTCAGGACGAACCTCGTAGACATCACGGCGCTGGAGGTACGCCGAGCCGTTGGCCGACCCCGGCGACAGCACGTGGAACGTGAGGCCATTGACGGTGTTGAGGCCATTAGCGTGGACGCTTAGCTGGTATGCACCGGGAGAATTCACCACCGATGCAGGTACGGTAAAAATGATCTCGTTCTCGGTCGAGGTTGTGGACACAGCTGTCGAGGTGTTACCGAGCGTCAACGTCGTCGTGGCCGAGGCACCGAACCCGCTTCCCCGAATTCTGTAGGTATGGCCACTGTCGCCACCGGAGTTCGGGTCGTAATAGGGCTTGTCGATCGAGAAGAGCACAGCGTTCTTCACGTCGAGCTTGCACAGGCTCAGCGCACCGAACTGCGCCGCCGGACCCTCGATCGTGATCCCGTTGTGTGTCGGAGCCTGGTCAACGGGATGCACTACACCCGGCCATGCCTGGAACTCAGTCGCAATGGTTCGGAACTGCGGGTTGTAGTCGAGGTTGCGGTGCGCCGAAGTGCCGGGGTCGTTCCCGACGAGGCGGTACACGTTTGGACAAGGACCGGCCGGCAGCGGGCAGTTGTATGTCCCCGTCGATGGCAGCAGGATCTCGTAGAAACCGTTGACGTCGCTGTGCGCTGTCAACTTCCAGTTGCCATTCTCGTCGTAGACGCCGACAGGAACATTGGAGGCCGGGGCCACCTCACCGAACATGGTGCTGCGACGGTCGGTCTGCACGTTGAGGTCGTCGTTGACCAATCCGTAAAACTTCGATGGCAGCGGCACCTCGGTGTACATGAAGAAGCCGGCCGGCATCGAGCGGCCACCGGCGACTGTCACGACCTTGGCATCGCAGACCGGAACGGTGCGTCCGGCGTACGGGTTGCCGCCGGCATCATTGAGGTCTGGGTTGATGGCACCTTGGCCGGTTCCCGAGCCCACGGGGCCGATGGGTGGCACCGTGAAGGTCGAGCCAGCGCACAGCGCTACGGTTCCTGCGCCCAGCGAGTTGCGATCATAGCGGATCGGCGCGCTCGGTGTGACCTGCAGGCCGTAGCCACCTGCGGCTCCCGCCGCAGGGCCGGAGAAACCCTGTTGCGGAACGTAGCTGTCGCCGCTCATCACGTTGATGGCCGTCTCGTCCGTGAACCGGAACAGCCGGTTCGGGTTACTGCCGTCGATGTAGCCGCCGACGTTCGTGTCGGGAACGCTCTTCACGTTGATCGTGTCAACCGGGTTGACGGCCTCCACGACGTAGTCTCCCGATGTCAGGGCAGTCGACTGGGTCGGGTTGTTCTGGGCGTCGGCGTAGACCGACTCGAGATCGGTGCCGGCAGGAACCTGCAGCGTCGTCGGATCGATCAGGCTCGTCAGCGCGTAGTTGCCGTCGACCGTGCCCTCGCCGCCGATCTGCACACCACTCATCGGGGCTTCGATGCACTCGGGGTTGTTGGTATCGGTGTGCGAGGGATCCGCTGTGACCGGCGAGTCCGGCAGAGCAAGCTCGCCGGCGAGCGGATTACCGTTGACATCTAGCGCGGTGCAGCCAGTGGGTCGAGTCCAGCTCTCCGTGACGTAGTAGTCGTAGGGCAGACACGGCTGGCTCTCGGTCACGGCGTTGGTGCCGCGCGACATGTCAGGACGCAGGCACTCGTTGCCATTCGGTTGGATGCCCCACTGTTGGACGGCGCCGCTGTTCCCGGCAGCGCCGTTGTAGGTGTCGACGTGGACGCCGTCGGACTTGTGGGTCTTCCACAGCTGCATCGAGATGCCCGGGACGCCCGGCTGGTAGTCCTCTTGCGCCGAGAAAGCTGGATCGAACTCGTTGCGTGTGACGTCGTACGTGACGGTTCCGACGATTCCGCCGTTCTCGTCCCTCGGCGCAGTGCCAAGAGCCCCGCCGGACCAGTAGTCGTCGCCCGTGCCGTACGCCTGGACGCCCCAGTCCAAGTGCGCCGACAGACCAATGACGGGGAGGAAGTCGACGTCTACCTGTGCCGACAACACGGTCTTGGGTGTCAGGTCGTTGTCGGTGTAATAGGTGAAGCCGGTGTTCTTGTAGCGAGGGTTGTAGGCCTCGGCGATGAGGAACTGGCCCAAGGGATAACCCTGACTGAGGTCGTACTCGCCCTCGTCGTTCGTGACGGCGACATTGGCGCCCTGGTCTTGGACCGAGTTGCCGCGGGTGCGCTCGGACAACCCGAAATCAGGGATGCCGGGCTCGAGTTGGCCGTTGGGACCAAGGTCGCGCTTACCGTTGCCGTTGAGGTCGTTGAAGACGACGCCACGGAGATCGGTGAACCAACCCGGCAGCAGAATGTCTCCGGCGTCGTTGGTGTTGTCGACCTGCGGCGTTGGGGTCGAATCGGCAGTCGTCGGTGCTGCGTCTTGCCTGCGGACCCGGACGGTCAATCCGTTGCTGCTGACGTTGGTCACCACGAACATGCCGTTCCAGGTTGGGTTGCCTGCGCCGACCAGAGGGATGGTCGCACCGACAGCGAGACCGGAGGCAACGGCAAAGTTCAGGGTCAGCTGACCGGCGTTGGCACCAGTGCCAATTCGGGTCGCACTCGTGATCGCCGGGTAGCTGGTGATCGAGTACTGCAACACTGCCAGGATGTAGCTCTGGCTTTCGTCCCAGAAGGCGACGGTGTAATCGCCGGCCTGAAGTCCGTGCACCTCGAACGTTCCATTGGCGCGGGCCCGACCAGTCCACACCGCACTGTCCGTTGGAGCTGAGCAAGTAGCGATGCAGCTGATCGAGATCAGACCGTCTTCGATGACGCCGTCCTTCTTGGCGTTGGCCAAGTTGGTACCGGCCAACGGTGACGGCCCTGGCGAACCAATGTAAGCGCGCCCGATCGCGATCGCGCCCTTGAGCACGCCGACGCCAGGCGTTCCGCCCGTGAAACCAGCTGATGCGTCGTAGTAGGCGTAGTCGTTTCCAGCGGCCTGAGCTGCGTCCCACACCTGGTCGTTGTGTGTGAGCTTGACAAAGCCATGGGCGATGGGCGGAACCCGCTCGCCACCCACGATCAGCTCGGTGTCGTAGCCGGAGCCACCTTCGATGTTCCACGAGTCCCAGTCATGACCACCTTCGAGCGTGGTGGTCTGCACCCACTTTTCGCCGTTGTGGGTACGGGGATCCGGCGGGACAACGGTGACCGCATAGCGGTTCGGCCCCATGTTCGGGATGACGATGTCGCCGTAGTGATCCGAGAGACAAGTGGACTCGGTGCCCGCCAACGAGTTGCCCGTGGCGCCACCGGCCGCGCCGTCGGTTCCGTCGAACACGATCGGGTTCGGAGTGCCGTCATCGTTGAGCACGACGTTTTGGTTCGCGTCGAGCACGTATTGCGTGCACAACGGATTTCCGTACACGTCGGTGGTGGTCGGTGCCAACACATCCGTGATCGAGACGGAGAAGCCCGACATGTCGGTCGACGGATCAGCGACCACCAGCGGATCGGGCACTCCGTTGCAGGCCGGCCCGGCCAGCTGCGCAGGTGTGACGTTGGCGCATGTCAACAACGTCTCGGTCTGGCCGTCCCACTGGCCGTTGGTCGAGGCGTTGTCGTTGTACACGTGCACCCGAAGCGTGGTGGTCTTCTTCGGCAGTGGGTTCATCCTGACGATGAAGGGAGCGTCAGGCTCTTCGTTCACGGACGCGACCACGCCGCCGGCAACTTCGAAATGAACGCCGTCGATCTTAAAACCAACTGCCGTCACAGAGATCAGGTACTTGCCATCGGCGAGGCTGTCGAGACTCGCGAGATCACTTTGGTTTCCACCTGCGATCACGGTCGAGTGACCCGCGGAGGCGTGCACGGATGGCCACGGGCACTCGCTGAGTGGAGCATCGCCGGCCGTGTTGTACATCGCCAGGACCGGGTTGGTCGCAGGGTCAGCGAGGGGGACGGGTTTGGCTCGGCTGGGTAGACACGCGGCAACGTTGGCTGGGGTGAACGACGGATCGCCCGTACTTGCGTCCTCATTGACGAGCCATTTGAAATCGCCGATGCGGTCACCCTTTTGAATGTGCATATCGAATGGCGGAGTCGACGAGCCGTTTGTTGAGCTCTCGACACACAAGCTTTGCCGCGCAATCGGAGCCTGCGCCTCCGGGCGTGCGAGACAGTCGCTGGAGCCGCCGACAGCGTGAACAAGGCTGTCGCCGGAGAGGGCCACCATCGGCATTGTCATGCCAACAACCGCTGACAGGGCGCCCAGCATCTTCCGCCAATTTCGCAACATCATCCATCCCCGCTCTCGTCGTGCCTGGTGAGATCCAAGGCGCCGGCGCCGATCAATCGACCGACTAGTGGTCGGTTCGGGGCATGACAAAGATGTGCCGCGATTGCAATTGTCCCTCACGCCCGTCCCTTTCCGTCCAAATGCTCTCGGAGCCGTCCGCTACCGAGAGTGAGCCGGGACTATACCTAGGGCTTAGTACCTTAGCAAGAGAAAACTTCGCCGAAGCCTTACCATCGTCGCTCCGCTATCGCACTGAGAGATGTCGATGCTGTGACATCTCTCCAGCTCAACGGGTAGAAATAAGGTGTCGATGCGAGTCCTGGACTTTGGAGGAACTTCAGATTTCTTGACGAAGCCAGGTCTGCATCTCCTGCGCCCAACGTAGGAATATCACTACTATATGCGTTAATTCACTTGAGGTCCTCAGACCTGCTGTGCTCGGTTCATTGGCTGATCTACGGTCTGAGCATGGTCGCATACGGCATTAAAACCCCTCCGCAACATGGCCGCTGGGCCGACTTCCTCGACGTGTGGCGTGCCGCCGACGACATCGAGCTGTTCGAGTCCGCCTGGGTGATGGACCACTTCTATCCGCTGACTCCTCCGCTCGACGGAACGCACCTCGAGAGTTGGGCGGTACTGGCCGCCATGGCCCAGGCAACGAAGCGTCTTCGGCTCGGATGCATGGTCAACGGGATGCACTATCGGCATCCGGCTGTCACTGCCAACGCTGCCGTCACTCTCGATCACATCTCCGGTGGTCGCTTCAACCTCGGCCTGGGCGCGGGTTGGTTCGAGCCCGAATCCAAGGCGTATGGCATCCCGCTCGGCTCGTTGAGGGAACGCTTCGATCGCTTCGACGAGGGCTTGGAGGTGATCACGTCGTTGTTGACCAACGAGTTCACGAACTTCAGCGGTCAGTACTACCAACTCACTGAGGCCCGCTGCGAGCCCAAGCCGGTGCAGGCACATGTGCCTATCGTCATCGGCGGAAGAGGGCCCAATCGAACGCTGCCGGCAGCCGCTCGTTGGGCCGATATGTGGGACATGGCCGGGCCCGAAAGTCCTGCTCAGTGGAGGTCGAGCAGCGACATCCTCGACGAGCGCTGCGCCGAGATCGGTCGGAGCCCGGGGGAGATCCGTCGCTCGGTGCATCTGATGTGGTCGGAGGAAGCGGACCCGTCGGCGATGGCGGCGAGTGCGGCCGAATACGGTGCGGTCGGCGTGGACCTTGTCATCTTCTCGATGCGTCCCCCGTACAGCGTCTCTCGATTGGAGCCGTTGGCGAAGCAGTTGGAAGCCCTCCACAGCTAACCCTCAACCTGGCCCTCACCCTCAGATCGAGGGTTGGTCGCTGGTTCTACACCTCGATGTCGATGATGACGTTCCCGTTGTCGACCTTGGTCGGGTACGTCTTGAGGTTGACCCGAATGGGCGCACCCTTGCCCTCGCCAGTGCGGTAGTCGAACCGGCCGTTGTGCTTGGGGCACTCGATGATGTGATCCATCACCAGTCCGTCGGCGAGCAACGTATGCTCGTGCGTGCACGACCCGTCAGTGGCGTAGTACGAGTTGTCCGGCGAGCGGTAGATGGCGTACTGGCAGCCTTCGTGTTCGAACGGGATGACGTCTTCTGCGTCTACGTCGTCGATTCCGCAGGCCACGATCCATTTCGGCATTTGGCTGATCAGCTCGACATCTCGACGGTGCTGGACGGCTGCGGTAGCTCTCGTCGAACGTAGTACTGGGTGTCCTTGCGCTGGCGCAGCAGGGCCGGCACGAACTCGGCGAACGCCGCGGAGATGCTGGCTGCCGGGGTCGGCAGATCGTTCTTGATCTCGGCGTGCAATTCGGGCAGTGCGTGGAAGGGCACCATCGGGAACATGTGGTGTTCGACGTGATAGTTCATGTTCCAGTACACGAACCGGCTGAATGGATTCATGTACACCGTTCGACTGTTCAGCCGGTGATCGGTGACGTCCTCGGCGAGGCCGCTGTGCTGGGTGAGACCGGTGACGATGTGATGCCACGCCCCGTACATGCGCGACAGCCCGATGACCATGGCCGGCAAGATGCTGCGCGAAGCGACGCAGGCAACCACGACCGCGACGTAGATCAGCAGCCACACGCGAGCCGTCCAATAGGTCCTGGGACGTTCGGTGTCGGGTACGAACGTCGCTTCCTCCGGTGTCAACCGCCCTGACGCGTGGATTGCCATGTGTTTGAACGCCATGGGCACGGCGAAGATGCCAAGGAAATCGCCGGCGATGTGCCAGAGCGCTGGTGGTCGGTGGGCCACGATCTCGGGATCGCGGCCCACGATGATGGTGTCCGTGTGATGCCGGGCGTGGCTCCATCGCCACACCGTGGGATCGCGCATGATCATGAAACAGGCGATGTAGTACACGACCGTGTTCATCCACCGCGTCTTGAAGGCAGTTCCATGACCGCACTCGTGCCAACGCGCATCGGAGGCCGAGCCGTACAACACGCCGTAGACCGCAAACGCGAGCAGCGACCAGACCGAGAACCAGAAATACACGCCCATACCCGCGAACAACAGCAGGAGACCCAACCACAACGCCGTGTCGCGAATGGCTGGGCCATTGCGCCGATGCATGAGCTCCTTCATTCGCTTGCGTGTGACGTTGGTGCGATACCACTGGGCCTGTGACAAACCGAGCTCGACGGCGCGGCGAGAGTCCTCGCCGATCAATGAGTAATCACGCTTGAAGATCATCTGATCGTAGCTGGGGATGTCGATCGGACAAGATTGTCGGACTCCACCATGAACATCCCATACCGAGCCCTCTCCCTTGTCGCTCTGCGCGTTGGTGTTGGATGTCTGCTCGCTGCCTCGTGTGGCTCGACAGCCCAGCCCGCTCTTATCACGAGGCCTGCCGGCAACATCGTCGACTCCGCCGTGCAGGTGGTGGCCAACGGCTGCAAGTCGGTGGAGGTGCACGGCGCGGGGCTGATGGTCGCCGAGGGCAGAATCGCCACGGTCGCCCATGTGGTGGCGGGCGCCCAGCAAATCGAGGTGCGCGGCACGCACGGAACCGCCGATGCGACTGTGGTGTTCTTCGACCCGATCCTGGATGTCGCGGTCTTGAAGGTCGACCCAGCGCTGGCACCACCGATCGCGATCGGTACGGCGGCGCGCGGCGAGCATGGCAACGTCGTCGTGTATCGAGACGACACGCCGGTCGAGTTGGCCGTCGCCATCCAGCGATTGGTCGACATTCGCACCGCCGACATCTATGGCGAGGGCACTCATATCCGTCCCGGCTACGAGCTGGACCTGGACATCCGCCCCGGAGACTCCGGCGCGGTCGTCGTTGTCGATGACAAAGCGGTCGCGTTGGTGTGGGCCACCAGCCGAGAAGCGCAATCCCGTGCCTGGGCAATGCGAGCTTCGCTGCTGGCCGACCATCTCTCGAGCGATGCTGCTGTCCCGAACGGAGAGTGCACCTGAGTGCTGCATGAACCCGGCACCCGTCAGACGTGGCATATTGGCGACCATGACGCCAGTAGCCAAGCGACGGTTCGTCCGCGCCGACGGACCAGACAAGGTGACCGGTAGCGGGCGGTACACCGCTGACCTCACCCTCACGGGCATGCTCGCGGCGAAGTTCCGGTACGCCGGGATCGCGCACGCCCGCATCACCAGGATCGATGTGAGCGCGGCACGGGCCATTCCCGGTGTGATGGCCGTGTTGACCAACGACGATGTACCGGACGTGCGATTCGGGCCGTTCGTACAGGACCGCACCCTCTTCGCCCGCGACGTCGTTCGATTCGAGGGAGAGGTCGTTGCAGCCGTCGCCGCGACAACCGCTGCCATCGCTCAGAGAGCAGTCGACGCGATCGTCGTCGAGTTCGAACCTCTTCCTGTCATCACCGACCTCGAGGCGGCACTCGCACAGGACGCGCCGCTGGTACACACCGGTTGGGCCGACTACGGCGCCGCGGGTGAGCTGGTGCGAAATGGCAACGACGCATCGTTCTCGTCGATCGAAAAGGGCGATGTCGATGCCGGCCTGGCCGCAGCGGACCACGTGGTCACCAGTCGCTATGTCGCCGACGGCAGTCACGCCGTGCCGATCGAGCCGCGTGCGGTCGTCGCCCAATGGGAGGGCAACAAGGTCACCATCTGGTCGTCCACGCAGGTGCCTTTCGATGCCCGGGGTGGCGTCTGCGAGACGTTGGAGCTTCCGGCCAACCGGGTTCGCATCGTCGTCCCCCATCTCGGCGGAGGCTTCGGCGGCAAGTGTGGTTTCCATTACGAAGCGCATGTCGCCGCGCTCGCCCGAGCTTCGAAGCGACCGGTGCGATTGGTGTTCTCGCGGCGCGAGGAGTTCGTCGCTCCCGACCGTCGTCGCGAAGGGATGGTCATCGACATCACCACCGGGGTCCGCAACGACGGAACGATCACGGCCCGTCAGGCGTGGATCGCGATCGACAACGGTGCCTACACGGCTGACAGCGGTTTCTTCCCGCAACTGGCGGCGATGCACGTGTCCGGGCCTTATCGAATCCCCAACCTGCACGTTGCCGCCCATCTCGTGTACACCAACCACCAACCGTCGGGGTCGGTTCGGGCGCCCACGGCGCCGCAGGCATGTTGGGCCGTCGAGTCGCACACCGACGAGGTCGCTGCCGCAGTGGGCATGGACCCGGTCGAGTTTCGCAGGCTCAATGCGGTCGACACGGGTGTCGAAGGGCCCAGTGGACAGACCTACGGCGAGATCGGTGTGCAGCAGTGCATCGAAGAGGCCACCAAGTTGGTCGGGTACGGGCGATCCTTGCCCGATGACGAGGCGATCGGCGTCGCGATCGGCTGGTGGCCGAGCTTCGCGGTGCCGTCGGGTGCCTACATCAAGATCGACGGTGACGGTTCCGGCCAGATCATCACGGGTGCGCAAGAGTGCGGCACCGGTTCAGTGATGACGCTCCGCCAGCTCGCCGCGGAGGAGCTCGGCATGGAGCCGGAGGACTTCCAGCTGATCTATCAAGACACCTCCGTCGCTCCGTACGACATGGGTGCCACAGGCTCACAGACTCTCTTCAACAACGGCCGGGCCGTCGTTGCCGCTGCGGGTCAAATCGCAGAGCAGCTCAAGGCCCTGGCGGCAGAACACCTCGAAGCGTCCGCCGCCGACATCGTCCTGGCCGACGGTCACGCGCACGTCGCGGGTACCCCGAGCTCGACGGTGTCGATCACCGAGCTGGCGGCGATCGCTGGCGGCGGTGAGCTGTTGATCGGACACGGGTCGGGTACACCGCCATCAGCGCCACCATTGGCGGGCTCCACGTGTGTCGGCGATGTCGGCATGGCGTCGTTCGTCGCCCCGCAGTTCTCGTGTCATGCCGTGCGCATCCGGCTCGATCGCGACACGGGGGTGGTGCGGGTGCTCGAGGTTGGTGCCGCACACGACTCGGGAACGATCATCAACGAGACCGGTGCGCTCGGTCAGATCCAAGGTGGCGTGATGATGGGGATCGGTCAGGCGTTGACCGAGGGAACGCTGTATGACGACGATTCTCGGCAGCGCAATGCCGCGCTGCTTGAGTACAAGTTGCAGACGTCCGCCGATGCGCCGGTGATCAACACGCACTTCGTGCAGATCGCCACACCGGACGCAGGACCACGCGGCGCCAAGGGGCTGGCCGAAGCACCCAACGTTGCAACTGCTGCCGCAATCTCCAACGCCCTCGCCAAGTTGCTCGGGGGCCCGGTTCGCCGACTGCCGATGACGGCTGAACGAGTCTGGGAGACGGGCACACAATCAGGGGTCCGTTCATGAACTTCACGATCGCCACCACGCTCGACGACGCTCTCGCCGCGGTCGCCTCGGGTGCCCGGCCGGTGGCCGGCGGCAGTGACCTGGTCGTCGGGGCTCGCCAGGGCAAGGCGCCTCTGCCCGAGTCCGTCGTCGCCATCGACCGGATTCGGTCGCTCGGCGACATAGACGAATCCAACGATGGCGTTCGCATCGGCGCGTTGGTCACGCACGCCAGACTCGAGGTCGACGCTGGGATCGTGAGGACGTACCCGGCGCTGGCCGACGCAAGTGCGTTGGTCGGCTCACCGTCGACGCGCAACGTCGGAACCCTCGGCGGCAACGTGATGAACGCATCTCCGGCCATGGACACCGGCGCACCTCTGCTCGTGTTGGCCGCAGAGATCGAGCTCCAATCGACGAAGAAGTCGCGGCGCATTCCCATCGGCGAGTTGTGGACGGCACCCGGCCGCACGTCGGCGCAGCCGGACGAGTTGTGCGTTGCAGTCCACCTCCCGACCCAACAGGCGAGGTCATCGAGCGCGTACCTTCGTCTCGAATATCGCCGGGCCATGGAGATCGCAGTCGTCGGCGCGGCGGCGTCGGTGACGCTCGACGAGGATGGAGGGCTCGCCGCGTTGTCGATCGCGCTCACCGCCGTTGCACCCACCATTGTCTCGGTTGGCGGCTTGGACGCACTCATCGGCCGTCAGGTCGACGCCGCGCTGCTCGCCGATGTCGCTTCACGTGCCAGTGAGCAGTCCACACCGATCAGCGACCTCAGAGCCAGCGAGCGTTACCGCCGACATTGCGTCGGCGTGATGGCATCACGGGCAGTCGACGCAGCCGCGCGACGAGCTCGAGGTGAGTCGATCGCGGTGCCCGTCAACCGCAACCTCGGGATAGGAGCAGCGTCGTGAGCGTCTCGATCACTCTCAACGTCAACGGAACGGACTATCCCGTGACCATTGACGCAGGACGCAACCTGGTCAGCGTTCTGCGCACCGAGATTGGCCTGACAGGCACGAAAGAGGGCTGCGACGACTGCGAATGCGGGGCTTGCATGGTGTTGATCGACGGTCACCCGGTCAACTCGTGCTCCTACCTCGCGGCACAGGCAGCCGACCGACAGGTGTTGACGGTCGAGGGTGTGATGGTCGGAAACGAACTGCATCCGTTGCAACAGGCGCTGCTCGATGAGGGCGGGGTGCAATGTGGCTTCTGCACGCCGGGCATGATCATCTCGGCGACCGCACTGCTGAACCACAACGCCTCACCGACAGAGGAAGAAGTGCGCATCGGTCTGTCGGGGAACCTGTGCCGGTGCACCGGCTACGTGAAGATCCTCGCCGCTGTACAACGCGCCGTCGCCGACGCTCACTGACCCTGCGTTGTGAGGCGCAGCAGGATCGAGGTCTCGGGCGACAGGATCGGCGCGCTGAACCCGAGCGATGACAGCTGGAGCCCGGTCATCTGCAGTCCCTCCGTCAGCCATGCTGGTTGCTGCCGGGCGTTTCGGTGGCTCGTCCCTGCGACCGGGACAAGTGAAACGTCGTACGTCCGAGCCGGATCCAGGCCGACGAGCCGCAGAGGTGCCGCGTGCAGCGATGGGCCCGAGCTCAGCCGCGTGCATGCGAACACCGCTGAGGACTGATCGAGAGCCACCACGCCATGCACCAGGATCTCCGGGTCCGGGTGATCGACGCGCACAACCGTGCCATGGTGCAGCAGAGGTCGCAGCTCCTTGTGGAGAGCGACGATCGCGGTCACGTCGGCTCGGTCTTCATCCGAGGCCTTCAACAGGTTCCATTCGATTCCGAGTGAGCCGAACAGAGCAGCGATGGCCCTGAACCCGAGCCCGTGCGACCGCCCCGTGGTGTGCGCGATCGGCGAACCGATGTGACTACCCATCAACTCGGGTGGGATGAGCAACGAGAAGCCACGCTGGATCTGCTGGCGGTCGAGAGCATCGATCGAATCACTGGTCCACGCCCGATCCGTGCGCTCGAATATCCCGAAGTCGACGCGCCCGCCACCCGATGCACAGGACTCGAACTCGACGCCAGGATGCCCGGCGCGGAGCCGATCGAACAGGTCATAGACACCGAGCGTCTGTCGATGGACCCCGGCTCGTCCCGCCGACGTCGCCGCGACGAGATCGCGATTCATGTCCCACTTCACGTAGGCGATGTCGTGATCGCGCAGGAGGGCATCGAGCAGACCGAACAGGTAGCCACGCACCTCGGTCCGACCGAGGTCGAGCACGAGTTGATTGCGACCGAAGACTGCCGGGTATCGCGGATCGACCAGCGTCCAGTCAGGGTGGTCGCGGTAGAGATCCGAGTCAGGGTTGACCATCTCCGGCTCGACCCAGATCCCGAACTCCATGCCCAAGCCGCGTACGTGCTCGATCAACGGCGAGAGACCGGACGGCCAGATCTCGGTGTCGACCCACCAATCGCCGAGGCCGGCGTCGTCGTTTCGGCGGGCGTGGAACCATCCATCGTCGACGACGAAGCGTTCGACACCACACAGTGCCGCAATGTCGGCGAGGCCTCGCAACGTGTCGAGGTTGTGATCGAAGTACACCGCTTCCCAGATGTTGAGCAGCACAGGCCGCGGTGTCGATGGATGCTGCGGCCTGGCACGCATGAAGGCGTGAAAGCTGTTCGACACAGCGTTCAGCCCGTTCGGGGCGTACGCCGTGTAGATGGTCGGCATCTCGTAGCTTTCACCGGGCCCGAGGCACACCTCCCCCGACGTCAACAGCTCCCCAACCTGCAGCGAGCGCCGTCCATCCGTCACCGAATCGCAGACCAGTTCGAAGTTCCCGCTCCATCCGATGTGGCACCCCCACACCTCCCCGCTGTGTTCTGTGAAGAACGGGGTCCCTGCGAACACCATTCCGAGTCGCTCGTGTGAGGTCCTGCCACGGCGATTTTCGATCGTCAGGCAGTTCCTCCTCCACGGCGTGCGCGTCAGGCCGAACTCGTTCGCCCATCGCCCGCCTACCGTCAGCAACTCCTCGGCCTCAGCAGGAACCGGGAGGCTCAGTCGCAGCGCATTGAGCCAATACTGGGTTTCGCCGTCGTTCGACAGCGAAGTGTTGAACACGGCGACGCCACTCTCATGGAGGACGACGGTGATGGTGAGCGAAAGCCCTGCCGCTTCGTCCACGAGCCCGAACTCCGCTCGGCGTTCGTCGGTGTGGCTCGAATGCAATGCGAACTGCGGGGTGAAATCGCCACCATCGTCGCGGTGACCCTCGATGCCCGGCCGGCCGGAGTAGCCGACACTGGACTCTGCGATCAGACCAACCGGCGGGTCGATGTCGAGACCACCGCGCGGCACGGGCCGCTCGACCGCACGCAGCAATCGCTGGTCCGCTTCGCCGAGAGGCGCCCCCCAATGAACGAGGCTCGGCATGCCGCCTGTGCTTACGATCAGCAGACTTGGCCCCCCGTTCGTGAGGTGCGCGAGGCGCGCCGCTTCGTCATCCGCTCGGACAGTCACGCCGGGCACGATACTTTCAGTTCTTGCTGTCGGACCATCTGCTGATGACGCTGACATCGGCGACGAACCTGACCGCGTTGTCGGGAGCCCACTGTCCAGCTGCGTCCATCAGACAATCCATGATCAATTGGGCGACGGCAGATCCCTGGTCCGCCGGCGCGTGAACGAGCAACTCGTCGTGCAGGCACAGCACGATCTCGGCGTCGTGCTCCCCTGCTCTGGTGCGCACCATCACCGCCCACACCTTGAAGAACTCGGCCGCGGCGCCTTGAACCATCGCGTTGCGGCCGTATCGACCTCGCGCCGCTGCCCTGCTGCGATTGTCGCGGTCGCTCAGTGCTTCGGCAACCGCCGACCCCATGCGAACGAGCCGACCGCCATACGTTCGAATGTCGCGGCCCACCTGACCGGAAACATCGGCATCGGTGAGATATCGCATTGCCACGGGATATGCCTGTTCGAGGCCGCGCAATGCGGCTGCGCCGTGACCGGTCGTCTGCCCGTACATCGCCCCGAGCACCGCGACCTTCGCAGTAGCGCGGTCGACGCCCAGCTGCTCGGCCACCGGCAGGTACATGTCGTCCTGCACGGCGGCCTCGGCGAGCGCCTGATCACCCGACACCGCGGCGAGGATGCGCGGCTCGATCTGCCCGAGATCGGCGCGGATGAACACGTAGCCGTCGTTGGCGATCACGGCAGGGCGCAAGTGCGCAGGCATGTTGTGCAGACCGGCCGATGCTGTCATTCGGCCCGCGGCGCCATCGCTTGCCGACCACTCGCCGCGAAGTCGACCGTCGCCTCCCAAGTGCTCGTCCAACCAGCCGTATCCGAACGTTGTCGCGATCCGTTCCGCCTTGCGCCATTCCAATAGTGCGTCGACCAGCGGATGAGATCCACGAATCGCCTCCAGCCGCCACGCCCGCGTGTCCGGCAGCTCGACGCCGATACCGCGCAACAACGACTTCACCTGAGCGGGGTTGCGAAGATCGCAGTTCGGGTTCGACGAGTGACGCAACACCTCCATGTCGCGCGCCAGCCGTTGCTCTGCCGCCTCCGTCTCCGTTCGTGGACGCGGTCCGACGAACGATTCGATGATCGATTCGGCGATTCCACGATCCATGGGCAGCCCGTCGGCTGAAAGTTCGGCACACAGCAGCTCAGCGGCGGACTCCGATCGGGCAGTCGACAAGGCCTTTGGTCGATCCCCGAGGATTGCCAATCGTGCCTGCTGCAGCGACGCGACCTGCGCGGCCAGTTGCGCCCAACGTGCGAGCCGTGCCGGCGTCCACGCGAAGTCGGGCGCCAGCCATTCCGGCTTGAGGAACCCGTCATCGCGAACCGGTTCATCCGCCTGGCGATCGTCGTCTGGCTCGGTGAACAAGTCGACAGGGGCAACAACCGGTGGTTCTCCGTCGAGATCGTGCAGCTCGGCCCACGCCCGGCCGGGATCTGTTCGCCAACCACCTACGAGCAATCGTTGAACCGCGGCGACGTCCCAGCACTTGGCCGGGCGCAACCCACCATCGACGAGCAGGCCCATCGGCTCGCGGCCCCACAGCACCCACCGAGGGCGCACGTCGTCTTCGATCGCACGAATCAGTTCGACAGGAGTCTCGCTGGCGACGTGCTTTGACCAAGTCTCGGTCGCCAACGCGAAGCCGACGCGAGGAGCGAGCGCCAGGGCGAGGAACGCGCCCCTTTCAAGGTCTACAGCTGGACGCCGAACTGCTTCAGGAACGTCAGCAGGTCGTCGGCGTGCTCTTCTTCGACCGCCAGGATGCTCTCCATCAAACGACGGGTCGTGATGTCGCTGTCGCCGATCCAGCGGATGATCTCGGTGTACGAAGCGATAGCGACCCGCTCGGCGACGAGGTCCTCAGTGATCATGTCGATGAGGCTGTCGCCCGGAACATACTCGGCGTGGCTGCGCTCAACCAGAGTTGCGGGGTTGAAGTCGGGCTCACCCTGAAGCTGCACGATCCTGGCCGCGATCTGGTCGGCGTGACCCTGCTCTTCAGTGGCGTGCTGCAGGAACTCCGCAGCGACCGGGGCGGAGTTGATGCCCTCGGCCATGTAGTAGTGGCGCTTGTACCGCAACACGCATACCAGCTCGGTGGCGAGTGCTTCATTGAGCACCTTGACGACACGTTCCTGCTCGGGGCCATAATCCTCGGTCAGCGGTCCACGTTCGATGTGATTTCTGGCGTTCTCGCGCAGCTTCTGCACATCGGATAGGTGAGTGCCCACGCCAGTCTTAGTGCTCATCGTTCACTCTCTTCCGGTTCGATTTGGCCTTCGCCCTGTGACGTTAGCTCCGAGATCCATCTGGCGAACAGCCGGTGCGCCGGAGAGAATGCAGCCATGACGGATCCACGAACACTCATCTCCGCGGCGGTACTCGACAGTGACGATCCGCGAGGGCTCGCTGCATTCTACGAGAGGTTGCTGGGATGGTCGGTGACGGCCAACGAGCCGGCCAGACCGGGCGCCGCTACTGAGGATGGATGGGTGATGCTGAAACCCCCGGCCGGCGGGACGGGCCTGTCGTTCCAGTACGAGGCCGACTACGTCGCCCCCCTCTGGCCGGCTGCGTCGGGCGAGCAGCAAATGATGGTTCACCTCGACATAGCGGTCGAGGACCTCGACGCGGGCGTCGCGGTCGCAAGTGATCTGGGGGCCGCCCTCGCCGAGCATCAGCCGCAGGAAGGTGTTCGCGTCATGCTCGATCCGGCGGGCCATCCTTTCTGCCTGTTCGTCGCCAGTGAAGGTGACGGCGATGGACGCGACTGGTCGTCAGGTGCCGCATACATCGACGGTGCGTTCTGTCCCATTGCCGAGGCAAAGATCTCGATCCTCGACATGGGGATGACACGCTCCGACTGCACGTACGACGTGGTCAGCGTGTGGGACGGCCGATTCTTCCGACTCGACGCCCACCTCGAGCGCTTCATGCACAGCGCCGCGCAACTCCGGCTCGACATCGGCATGACACGTGAGCAGTTGGAATCAGTACTCCATGAATGCGTCAGCCGAGCGGGTCTGCAACGCGCATACGTCTCGATGACCTGCACGCGTGGACGTCCTGCCGCTGGGAGCCGCGACCTGCGCACCTGTCGCAACAACCTCTACTGCTTCGCGGTGCCGTACATCTGGGTCAGCCCCGAAGAACAACAAGCGGTGGGTGCGAGCATGTGGATCAGCGAAATCCCGCGCATTCCGCCCGAAAGCGTTGATCCGTCCGTCAAGAACTACCACTGGCTCGATCTCGACATGGCTCAGTTCGATGCCTACGATCACGACGCGCAGATGGTCGTGCTCCGTGACATGAGCGGCGCGATCACCGAGGGTCCCGGCTACAACATCTTCGCGTTTGTCGACGGTCGCTGGCTCACTCCGGCGACTGGAACACTGCTGGGGGTCACCCGGCGCACACTCCTCGAGCTCTGCGCAGAGGCCGGAGCGCCGGCCGAGCAGGCCCGCATGACGGCCGACGACCTGCTGCAAGCCGACGAGGTGCTGACCTGCACGACAGCCGGAGGTGTGATGCCCGTGACGCGGCTCAACGGCCAGCCGATCGGTGATGGTCGCGTCGGGCCGCGCACGACGGAGCTGCGCGATCGATACTGGAAGCGTCACGTCGATCCAGCCTGGTCCACACCGGTCCGCTACGCGAGCCTCTAGTCATGGTCACCGGGTTCGTGCACCCCGGGGCGATGGGGGCGTCCCTGGCCGCGGCGTGCGATAGCGACCGTTTGTGGTGCGGCCACGGGCGGTCGGCAGCCACTCGAACGCGAGCCGAAGCGGCCGGGATGGAGGACGTCGGCTCGATCGACGTCCTCGTGCGACGGGCGGACGTGATCGTCTCGGTCTGTCCACCGGCGTCCGCAACGGCTGTCGCCCGGTCGATCTCCTCGGCCGGCTTCGATGGCGTGTATGTCGATGTCAACGCTGTCTCACCGGCGACTGCTCGGGAGATCGCCAAGCTCTTCGAGCGATTCGTCGATGGCGGAGTTGTCGGCCCGCCTGTACAGAAGCCGGGCGTCACCCGCCTGTATCTGTCGGGTGACGCTGCCGCACAGGTTGCTCAGCTGTGGGCAGGTTCACCGCTCGAGGCGCGGGTGATAGACGGTGGCCCGGGCGCCGCATCGGCGGTCAAGGTCTGCTTTGCGACGTGGACCAAAGGAAGTGCGGCGCTGCTGCTGGCCATCCGCGCTCTCGCCGAGGCCGAGTCGGTCGAGGACGCATTGCTCGCCGAGTGGTCAACGTCGATGCCCGACCTTGCCGGACAGTCGGAACGCGCGGCCTCCACCAACGCGCCAAAGGCGTGGCGCTTCGCCGGTGAGCTCGATGAGATCGCCGAGAGCTTCGCGGCACACGATCTGCCAGACGGATTTGGCCGCGCCGCCTCCGATGTCTACGGACGCATGTCCCGCTTCAAGAACGATTCGGATGTGACGCTGCGCGAAGTCATCGACGCACTCAGACATCCTGGTGACAGCTAGAGATTAGGTTCGCAGCAGCGAGAACGGAGCAACGACAGATGGACAGACTCGACGGTCAGGTGGCGATCGTGACCGGCTCGTCGAGCGGGATCGGCGAAGCAACAGCGCGACGGCTTGCCGGTCTCGGTGCCAGCATCGTCGTCAATTCGTCCTCGTCGGTCGAAGCCGGTACTGCAGTCGCCGACTCCTTGCCGACAGCGTCGTTGTACGTTCAGGCCGACATCAGCGACCAGGCTCAAGGCGACGAACTGATCGCCCGTACGGTCGAACGTTTCGGTCAGCTCGACATTCTCGTCAACAACGCCGGTTGGACCACACGCGTCCCGCACAGCGATCTCGAGGCGCTCACCGACGACATCTTCCGGAGGACGTTCGAGGTCAACGTCTTCGGGACGTGGTGGCTGACGAAGGCGGCCATGCCGCATCTCCGTCAATCGCTGACCGCGAACGTGGTGACGATCACCTCCATTGCCGGTCTCCGGCCAATCGGCTCGTCGATCGCTTACGCGATGTCCAAGGCTGCGCTGAACCACATGACGATGTTGCTCGCCAAAGCGTGCGCGCCAGTACGCGTCAATGCCGTCGCCCCAGGGCTGGTAGCCACACCCTGGACGTCGCAGTGGGAGGACCAACATGCGGCGGTTGCGGCGACATCGCCGCTGCATCGTTCGGCAACGCCCGACGACTGCGCCGAGGCTGTGATCGGGTTGATTCGCAGCACCTACGTGACTGGACAAGTCGTGGTCGTGGACGGCGGCGCGACGCTGGTGGTCTGACCCGGCGAGAACCAAGAGTCGATGATTGGAACAAGGGGGTTGGCGCAGCCCGGGAACGGGTACTGGCAGGCCATGACACACGTCCTGATTGCCGTCGACGACAGTGACACATCCGTAGCTGCGGCCCACACCGCCTATCGACTGTTCGGCGATTCGGCGCAGTACACATTGGTGAACGTGGCCGAGACCGCGCCGGTCGTCTGGGGGCATGATGGTCTTCGCTACGGGACCGCGTACCCGCTCTCGATCCCGGGCGCCGGCGTCATCGGCAGCGTCCCGTTCGTGGTTCGCACGCCGGACGAACCGGATCCATCGGCGGACCGCGTCGACGCCGCCGAGCGGACCGCAGATGGCGTCGCCCATGAGGCCGGTCTGACCCAGGCGGAGTCGATCGGCGAAACCGGTGATCCAGCGGAAGCGATCTTGGAAGCCGCACGCACGCATCACGCCGATGTGATCGTTGTGGGCACGCATCAGCGCGGTTGGTTCAAGCGTCTCGTCACGTCGTCGGTCAGTGACGATGTCATCCGCGATTCGGAAGTACCAGTCCTGGTGGCGCGCTGACATGGCTCGCTCACTGTGGACCGGCTCGATCAACTTCGGGTTGGTCAACGTGCCTGTCAAAGCCTTCACCGCCGTTCGCGACCACGACGTGCACTTCCATCAACTCGACAAGAAGTCCGGCGCGCGCATCCGCTATCGCAAGGTTTCCGAGGAGACCGGCAAAGAGGTCGACAGCGATGACATCGCCCTCGGCTACGAGATCAAGAGCGGCAAGTACGTCACGTTCGACGAGAAGGAGATCGACGCGCTCCGTCCCCCGTCGAACAAGCTCATCGACGTCTCCGATTTCGTGGCCCTCGAAGAGATCGATCCGATCTACTACGAGAACACCTATTGGCTCGCGCCCGATGGCGAGGGCGCGAAGAAGAGCTATGGGCTGCTGCTGGCCGCGATGGAGGAAGAGGATCGGGTGGGCATCGGCACAGTGGTGCTACGCGACCGCCAACACCTTGCCGCAGTGCGCCCGCTCGACGGAGCGCTGGCGATGTCGACCATGCGCTTTGCGGACGAGATCGTGAAGCGATCAGAGATCGATGGAATGCCGAGGAGGACCAAGCCCGACCCCAAGGCTCTGCGTATGGCGAAGCAGTTGATCGAAGGCCTGTCGAGCGAGTGGGATCCCGCCCTGTACCACGACACGTATACGGAATCTCTACGTAAGCGGATTGCCGCCAAGAACTCGGGTAAGGAGATCGTCGAGACGGCAGAGAAGCCGGAGGGTCGCGTGCTCGATCTGATGGCTGCATTGGAGGCCAGCGTCGATGCTGCGAAGAAGCGGCGCGAGCCGCGAAAGGTGTCGCGGAAGGTCGCTCGAAAGGCCGGATAGTCGATGGCGCAGAAGTCGACCCGCCAGCCGCGCAAGTCGATGGCCGCGCCCGAGCGCCTGAAGCGCTATCGCCAGAAGCGCAACTTCGACGTCACGTCGGAGCCCGCCGGATCATCAGCGCCCGTCGGGGATGGTCATCGCTTCGTGGTGCAACGTCACCGGGCCTCGCGTTTGCACTACGACTTTCGGCTGGAAGCCGGCGGGGTCTTGCTGAGTTGGGCGGTTCCCAAGGGTCCGACACTGGACCCAGATGTGAAGCGCATGGCCGTCCGCGTCGAGGACCACCCGCTGGAGTACTTCGACTTCGAGGGGGTGATCCCGAAAGGCAAGTACGGCGGCGGCGACGTGATCGTGTGGGACTGGGGCACATGGGAGATCACGGATGGCGCCGACCCGATCGCGGCCACTGAAGCGGGCGACCTGCACTTCGACTTGTACGGCCAGAAGCTCCGCGGTCATTTCGCACTGGTCCGACGCGGGCCGCGAGGCAGTAAGGAGCAGTGGCTGCTGCTGAAGAAACATGACGAACGCGCGGTCAAGGGGTGGGACGCCGAGGATTTCCCTTGGTCGGTCAAGAGCGGACGTACCAACGACGAGGTGAAGTCCGCACCCGCAGCCACATGGTCGAGCAACTCGATCTGGTCGGCACCCAGCGCCGACGAGTTGGCAGCACTCGACTCCTTGGGCATGAAGGGCACGTGGGAGTTCGCCGGGCAGAAACTGCAACTCACGAACCTCAACAAGGTCCTGTTCCCCGACAAGGGTCCCTTCAGTGCCGTGACGAAGCGTGACCTGATACGCCACAACGCATGTTTGGCCCCGGCGATGTTGCCGTACCTCGTCAGCCGCCCGGTGAACCTGCACCGCTACCCCGACGGTATCGACAAGCCGGGCTTCTGGCACAAGGCCGTCCCAAAGCATGCGCCTGAATGGCTGCAGCGCTGGCACAACAATGAGGCGGACCCGGGCGAGACGCAGGAGTACCTCGTGCTCGATTCGCCGGCGGCGTTGGCTTGGGTCGCCAACTACGGGGCGATCGAACTGCACCCGTGGACCTCGACCATCCAACATTCTCGTCAACCCACGTGGGCGATGATCGACATCGACCCCGGCGAATCGAGCGACTTCGAGGACGTCCTCGTGCTGGCACGTCTGCACCGCACGGCCCTAGAGCACATCGGTATCAAAGCGATGCCGAAGGTCACGGGCAAGCGCGGGATCCAGATCTGGGTCCCGGTCGCTGACGGTCTCACCTTTGACGACACGCGGGCGTGGGTGGAGCGCTTGTCGCGAACGATCGGCGACGCTGTTCCCGACATGGTGAGTTGGGAATGGGAGGTTGCCAAACGTGGAGGCCGGATACGTCTCGACTTCACGCAGAACGCGATCAACAAGACTCTTGTTGCACCGCTCAGCACCCGGCCGGCGCCAGGGGCTCCGGTGTCGGTACCGATCACCTGGGACGAGCTCGATGACTCTGACCTTCGACCCGACCGTTGGACGATCGACAACATCGCTGAACGGCTCGCGACCGCCGGAGACCCACTGGCTCCGCTCATCGGCCTGAAGCAGCGTTTGCCAAGTCTTTAGCCGTCATACCGCATCGACGTCGGGCAAAAGTAGCCAGCTGTCAGAGTGAATTCGGTCCTTCGACGTATTCGGGCTCGTGAATCACGTTCAGCGCTTTGGTGAGGCCGGTGACCTGTAAGAGGCGCTGGACCCGACCGTGTGGATTAACCAATTCGTAGGTGACACCGCGCTGCTCGGCAGCCTTGGCGCCCAGAATGATTGCCTTGATCGCCGATGAGTCGGCGAAGGTGAGGCCCGACAGCTGGAGCCTGAGGATCGGGCGGCCGGCGTCGGCTGCGTCGACCAGCACCTGCGCAACACGGTCGGCGTCAGCCATGTCGAGCTCACCCGTAACGGTCACGGCGACGTAGTTGGGGGTCGTTTCAACGTTGACTGTGCATGTACTGAGCTGTACGCGGGAAGGCACGATGGCCGAACCTGAGCTGTCTTCCATCCGTCCTCCGAGCGGGATCTGGGCACGGCGTATGCGAGATGTGGTTGGGACCGTACAGTCGTACCGCCAAGGGGTCAATATCACCCTGTTGAGCGACAGGTCTGGATCAGTGATCTGGGTACCTTGAAAAGATGATCGAGCATAACGACTACGAGATCTGACGGCTGCGCCGTCCTGGCCGAGTGAAAGTATCTCCTCGTGAGTGCCGTGCGGAGCCGCCGCCGACTTCCCGTGACGATCGTGATCGTCGGCCTCGTCGTCACCGCCGCCTTGGCCGTTGGCAGCCCCGCTTACATCCACCCGTTGGGCGACGAGTTCTATCGGGTCGAGCTCGCCCTCGGTGGTCACCCGCAGCCGCTGCTTCGCCACCGCGATGGCACGGTGGAATCCGTGGGGACACTGGCACGTTGCTCGGCATGATCGAACCAACCCTGTCGACCACGGCGGTCGATCTCGCGCCCGGCGATCCTTCGTCTTCTTCACGGGTCTCACCGACGCCCCGGCCGAAGAAGCAGTCTCGGTCGACGAGCTCGCTGATCTGTTGAATGTGCTAGGCGGACAGTCGATCGAGGATCTGGTCGACTCGATCCGAGCCCTCGAGCGTGCCCGACGGCCGCACGGCAGTGGCGACGACACCGCCCTGCTGATCCTGAGGATCGACGGATCAGGCACCTTCTCGGAAACGCGTGAACCGCAGTCGGCTGGTCAACCGGCGACATCTGGTGGCTCACGGTAGAGACCGTTTGAGGCGGCATGTAACACGCCTTGCATCGCAGTTGACTCGGATCAGGAACTGACGTTCGTTGACCGGTCGAATGTTTAGTGATGCGGCGGACTGGCCCACCACTCCCGGTGCGTACGACACGACCTTCAACAACGGTGACGGGTATGTGACGAAGCTGGACCCTGCCGGTTCGGCATTGGTGTATTCGACGTTCGTCGGCGGGTCGGACTTCGACAACTTCAGCGGCATCGTGCTCGACCCGGCCGGTAACGCGTGGCTGACAGGCGGGTCAAGTTCCGCCGACTTCCCGGTGACTCCCGGAGCGCCCGACACAACGTTGAACGGTGCCGGTGATGTCACGATTGCCGAGCTCAACTCCACCGGGTCGTCGCTGCTCTTCGCGACGTTCCTCGGCGGCTCGCGAGGCGATGGCGGATATGACATTGCTCGCGATCCGAACGGCAACATCTACGTCACCGGGGCGACCTTTTCGCAAGACTTCCCGGCGACGGTCGGAGCATACGACCGAGTGTGGAACGGTGACATCTCGATCTTCTGGGGCGACGCGTTCGTCACGAAGATCGACATCAACGCGAACGGTTCCACGCCACCGTCGCCGCCCGGCGTACCCGTCGCTCCGACGCTCGTGTCTCCTTCGAACGCCTCGTCAGTGCCGCAACCGATCACGTTCGACTGGAACGACGTGCCCGAGGCGGTTTCATACACGATCCAGATCGACGACTCGAGCGGGTTTACTGCTCCGCTCGTGCGCGACCAGAGCATGACCTCGTCGATCTACGCCACCAGCGATCTTGCCACGACGACACACTTCTGGCGCGTCCGCGGAGTCAACTCGGCCGGCGCGGCCGGCGCGTGGTCGGCCGTACGCAGCTTCACGCCCGAGACGCCGCCACCGCCTGCTTCACTTTCGACTCTGGACATCAACCCGTCGTCGGTGGAGGGCGGAACCTCGGCGGCCGGCACTGTCGTCATGAGTAACGGCGCAACAAACGGCGCTGTGGTCTCGCTCTCGAGCAGCAACCCGTCCGTTGCCAGCGTCCCGGCAACGACGACCGTTGCGCCCAACGGATTCACGGGGACTTTCACCGTCACGACATCGGCCGTTGCCGCCAGCACTCCTGTGACGATCACTGCCAGTTACAACGGTGACACTCGCACCGCTCCCTTGACTGTCACACCGGCCGGGGCGGGAGTGACACTACAAAGTGTCACCGTGAGCCCGTCGAGCGTGACCGGGGGGAACCCCACCTCTGCGTTCGTCTCGCTGTCCGGTGGAGCACCGCCGGGTGGTGCGGCCGTGGCGCTGTCGAGCAGCAACCCGAGCGTCGTCAGCATCCCGGCCAGCGTGACTGTCACGGAAGGCACCACGGCACGGGGATTCACGGTCACGACGACCAGCGTTACGACGACGACGTCAGTCACCATCACGGCTACGTACAACGGAACATCGGTCACGGCGACCGCGACCGTCACGCCGGGCGCTCCGCCGCCACCACCTCCGCCACCGTCTGAAAACGTGACGCTGACCCTGACGGCTACGGGCCGTGGAGGCGAGACCGTCGTGTCCACACCCGCTGGTATCAGCGTGTCAACCGGCAACACCGGCACGGCATCGTTCGCCAGCGGCACCTCCGTCACGTTGAAGGTGTCGAGCGGCCGAGACGTTGTCTGGTCCGGAGCCTGCTCGAGTGGCGGCATCAAGACGAAGACCTGCACGTTCACCATCAGCGCCAACGCATCGGTCACCGCCAACATCCAATGACTTAGCCGCCGTTCACTAGCCTGACTCGGTGGACGATCCAGTCACGCAGGTGCGGCCGGAAGATGCCGCGACCCGCAGTCGAGTAGTGGTGGTCATCACCACTGCCATCGGCGCGGGCGTGCTCGCCTGGGGTTTGCGGGCCCACCCGGGCAGCGGCACCTTCTACGCGGCCACGTTGGCTGTCGCGGCGATCTGGACACTCGGTGGCGTCCTTGCCGGTCCACTTCACCTCGGCTGGACCACGCACGACGGTCAACTCCGCCGTCCAGTCGTCGGCCCAATCCTCGCGGGCGCAGCGCTGGCGGCGGTCTTCATTGTCGGAGCCCTGGTGGTTCGAAACGTCGCAGTGCTGGCTGATCTGGTCGAAAGCATTCTCACCTATGCACGCACTGGCTGGTGGCCTGGTGTACTCGCGCTGACGATCGCCAACGGAGTCGCCGAAGAGGTCTTCTTCCGCGGTGCACTTCAATCAGCCTTGCCACAGCGTCTGCAATTGCCCGGAACAGTCGTCGTCTACGCCTTGGTGACGATGGCGACAGGCAACATCATGCTCGGCGCGGCTTCGGTCGTCTTGGGGATCATCGTCGGCCTGCAACGCCGATCGACGGATGGAATTCTCGCACCGGCATTGACCCATGTCACATGGTCGGTGTCGATGCTTCTATTCCTTCCGCTCGTATTTCGCTAGACGTGCTTACCCTTGGGGTATTCGGGTATCCCCTTCGACGATGGCGATCTTCACTGCGCGCAACGTTTCCGCGTCCCTCGTTCCTGTCAGCGCGGAACGAATCTGGACTCACATCTCCGATCCAGTCTCGTTGACGGCGCTCACTCCTTTAGTCCGTTCGATAGTCGTGGATGGGAATCTGTGGCGTTGGCAGCTCGCCGGCATCGAGGCTCTCGGTGTTCATGTGGCGCCTGCGTTCACCGAGCGAATGGAGTTCATCGAACCTCGCCTCATCCGCTTCAACCACCAGGCACGCGAGGGCGAGCACGAACGGGCCGGCGCAGACGGAACGTACGAACTGACGCCACAGGGTGACGGCACGGAGCTCAAGGTGGACATTGCGCTGACGATCGAGCTGCCACTGCCCCGCCTGTCGGCAGTCGCGGTCGAAAAAGTGATGAAGACCTCGATGCAACGAACCGGCAAGAGGTTCGCAGTCAATCTCTACCATCGACTCGGACTGGATCCCTCGACCATCACGATCAAGCAGTTGCGCGGATGACGGCTGCCTTCCAAGCGATCGCTGTGCGCGGAGCCTCAGGGCCTGTGGTCACGCTGCAAGCGGGGGTCGACTTTGCAGGATATTTTTGGACGACTACGTCGCGCAGGGCAGCCAAGGTGAAAGCGCTGCGCCGCGATCCTGTCGCATCGGTTCTTTCTCGCAACAGAGATTCGTGGAGCCTGCGCGCCGGGCCAGCCGTCATTCTCGATCCGGCTCATCCGTCCGAGGCCATACGTCAACAGCCGGCCTTTGCTCTGGCGGGCACGGCGTTGGCGTTGATGGCCGTCCGGTATCCCGATCAGATATTGGGCTATGTCGTCGACGGCGCGACGACCCCTGCGGCATGGCGCCCTCATAATCGGGTGCTGGTGGCGATGCGTCACGAAGACGAGATCTCGTGGACCGACGATGGGGTGATCACCAAACAAACGCCTCGATTCAGCAGCGTCGTACACGAGGGCGAATCATCGCCGGTTGACCTCGACGACGGCTGTTGGCTCGGGATCGACAGCGATGCCGGGCCCCTCGTTGTGCCGGGCGAATGGAACTCCGCCCGGTCGTCTGTCCGCGTGCCTGCTGTCGTACTCGCGGCGCTGCGACCGCGCCTGCCCGGCCCGGTCTGCATCACGATCGACGACAGCACCTCGCACCGCCCGTCCGACAAGACCGGGATCATCGCCCGTGGTCAAGCGTCGGCATACCGCGTGCGCGCGGGGGTCGCGTCCATCGGCGTGGACGTCGAGTCCATCACGACATGGAGCGGCTTCCGCTCGACGGTCGCAGCCGCCTGATCGCCCGGACGAGGCGTCAGCCCTCGATTGAACGCGGGCGACGGGAGAGACCCAAGAGGGTGAGTCCTGCGCCCAACGTGAAGAGACCGAGAATCGCGGCCGGCTCCGCATTGTTGCCGGTCCTAGGAAGTGTCGTCTGAGCGGGTACGGCCTGCAAGACCGCTTGGGCCGCAACGGTTGGTGGGGTCACGACTGGTGCGTCGGACACGAACTGGAAGTCGCTTTCACCAGCGATGGTCGTGGTCGTGGTCGTGGTCGTGGTCGTGGTCGTGGGCGGGTTCGGTGGCCAAGGCGAGCATTTCAAACCCTGTAGTGAGTGTAGAGTCAAGCGCTCATCAAGGCGGCCACCACGACAGGACGGAAAGCCATGCGCATCGGCGAACTGGCCCAGGCCAGCGCAACGACCATCGAGACCATCCGCTTCTATGAGCGCGAGGGTTTGCTGGCGTCGCCCGCACGAACCGAGGGCAATTACCGGATCTACACGGCAGCCCATGCCGACCGGCTCGGCCTCATCCGCCAATGTCGCAATCTGGACATGACTCTGGACGAAGTGCGCGTGCTGCTGCGCTTCAAGGACCAGCCGCAAGCCGACTGCGGCCAGGTCAACGACCTGCTCGACCAGCACATCGGGCATGTGGCGCAGCGCATCCGCGAGCTGCGTGCGCTTGAAGGAGAACTGCGCACGCTGCGCCGGCAGTGCACGGCGCCGCATGCGGTTGCGGATTGCGGAATCCTGCAAGGCATCGAGGACGCGGCGGGACAGGGGGGCAACGGCGTGGGGCATCAGGGTCTCACGGCACGAACACGAACTCTTTCACGTTGAACACCGCATGGGCCAGGGCCGCCCACGCCGCCGGGTCGCGGTCCCGGCCGGCGACGAACCCGCGACACACCTCGACCTCATCCGGTATCGGCGGCCGGCCGAGCGCCCCCCGGTACAAATGTCCGATCCGGTCGCCGACGGCGGCCGCCAGCCTCATACCCCACGCCTCGGCCTGATGA
>JANMMQ010000057.1:0-5015 GCA_031373465.1 Ilumatobacteraceae bacterium
CTCCGAGTGTTGCAGATCCCTACTCGACGAGGCGCAGCCCGGTCGGTGTGGTCGAAGGTTCGGCGAGGGGCAGATCGACGACGAACTCGGTGCGGTGCGCCGGAAAGATGTGCTCGCTGAGCAGAATCGGCTCGCCAGCGGTGCTGGTGGTGATGCGCTCGCAACGGAGCACCGGGCTACCAACCGGCACCGCCAGCAGCGCCGCATCCGCTGGGCTGGCCGATGCGGCGCCGATCGTCTGGGTCGCACCGCGCAACGGGATCCCCAGCAACTCGTAGAACGGCTGACGTTCGACGTCGCCCCGGCTCATGTTCTGCCCCAGATCGGCGGGGCACCACACCGTGACGACGGCGAATGGTTCACCATCGGCGCGGTTGATCCTCTTGACGCGCAGCACGTGGTCACAGTGGAGTTGCGCGGCTACATGCGTGGGTGCCGCGACGAACGCGAACTCGATGATCTGCCGCTGTGGGCGCATCCCGCGCTCCTCCAGTTGCCGCTCGATGGTGTCGAGTTGGGTCAGTCGCTGCTGCAAGGGAGCGGTCGCCGCGAACCACCCGAAGCCCTGGCGCGATTCGACGAGGTGTTCGTCCCGCAACGTCTCCAACGCCCGGCGGACGGTCACTCGGCTGACGCCGAACTCGGCCGACAGATCACTTTCGCTCGGCAACACGTGACCTCTGCCCACGTCGGCGATTCGCTCGCGCAGCACCTGGGCGATCTCCTGATAACGAATCGTGCGCACGTCAATTCTCGGCTTTCGCCAGTCGTTCCACTTGTATTATGCTTGTCTACATCTGATTGAAATGCAAGGAGCATCCATGCCGGTGACCGCACGAACGCCACTCGAATTGGTTCAGGGTGTCTACGACAACTTGACGGCCCGTTGCGCGGCCGGGCGCTCCCGGTTCGGGCGGCCGCTGACCCTCACAGAGAAGATCCTGTTGAACCATCTGGTCGACGAGTCGGCGGAGATCGAGCGAGGCGCGACGTACAACGACTTCCACCCCGATCGCGTCGCAATGCAGGACGCGACCGCCCAGATGGCGCTCCTGCAGTTCATGACTGCCGGCCTGCCCACGACAGCGGTGCCCAGCACCGTGCATTGTGATCACCTGATATCCGCCAAGGTCGGCGCCCGCATCGACCTCGGCGTGGCGATCGACACCAACAAGGAGGTCTACGACTTCCTCCGCTCGGTCAGCGCCAAGTACGGGATCGGTTTCTGGGGCCCTGGCAGCGGGATCATCCACCAGGTTGTGCTGGAGAACTACGCCTTCCCGGGCGGGATGATGATCGGCACCGACAGTCACACGCCCAACGCAGGCGGGCTCGGGATGATCGCCATCGGCGTTGGCGGGGCTGATGCTGTCGATGTGATGACCGGCTTCCCGTTCAACGTGCGTTGGCCGAAGGTGATCGGGGTCAAGCTCACAGGCACGCTCAGCGGCTGGTCGGCGCCGAAGGACGTCATCCTCGAGGTGGCCCGGGTCCTGACCGTCGAGGGTGGCACCGGGGCGATCGTCGAATACTTCGGGCCAGGCGCTGACAGCATCTCGGCAACCGGCAAGGCCACGATCTGCAACATGGGCGCCGAGATCGGTGCCACCTGCAGCCTCTTCGGGCACGACCAGAACATGTCGATGTACCTCAAGGCGACCGGCCGCGAAGCCATCGCCGACGCTGCCGACAAGGTCATCGAAGACCTGCGGCCCGACGACGGCGCTGTGTACGACCACCTGATCGAGATCGATCTCGACGAACTGAAGCCGTTGATCAACGGCCCGCACTCCCCCGACCGGGCCAACCGCGTCGGTGCCGCCGTCGGTTCCGAAGCACGCGCCAACAACTGGCCGCTCGAGATCTCGGCAGCACTCGTCGGAAGTTGTACCAACAGCTCGTACGAAGACATCACCCGTGCAGCATCGATCGCCCGTCAAGCGTCGGCCCGAGGCCTGATGGTCAAGACGGATCTGCTGATCACGCCAGGCTCCGAGCAGACGCGTGCAACGATCGAGCGCGACGGGCTCCTCGCCGATCTCGAGGCGATCGGCGCCACCGTGCTCGCCAACGCCTGCGGGCCGTGCATCGGCCAGTGGGACCGGCCGCCGTCGGCCAACGGTGTGCCCAACACGATCGTCAATTCGTTCAACCGAAACTTCCCGAAGCGCAACGACGGGTCCGCCAACACCCTCAGCTTCGTCACCTCCCCCGACACGGTCATCGCGCTGGCGCTTGCCGGTCGCCTCGACTTCGATCCGACCATCGACACGATCACGGCACCCGACGGCAGCGAGGTGTTGCTCGAACCGCCCGTCGGGGAGGTGCTGCCCGACAAGGGTTACGACCCTGGCGAGAACACGTTCACGCCACCGCCGGACGGCGGATCGACCGTCTCGGTCGAGGTGTCGCCGACCAGCGAGCGATTGCAGTTGCTCACACCGTTCCCGGCGTGGGACGGCAAGGACTACCACGACCTTCCCATCCTGATGAAGGCCAAGGGCAAGTGCACGACCGATCACATCTCGGCTGCCGGCAAGTGGCTGACGTACCGCGGCCATCTCGAGAACATCAGCGGCAACCTCTTCCTCGGTGTGGTGAGCGCATTCGACCGACCCGTCGGCGAAGGCGTCGACTTCCGCGACGGCAGCCCCGACACGTTGCCGAACCTCGCCAGAAACTACGGCGAGTCCGGTGTGCGCTGGGTTGCCATCGGCGACCGCAACTACGGCGAAGGTTCATCGCGTGAGCACGCCGCGATGGAACCACGGTTCCGCGGCGGCGTCGTGATCCTGGCGCGCAGCTTCGCCCGCATCCACGAGACCAACTTGAAGAAGCAGGGTCTGGTCCCGCTCACCTTCGCGGACCCCGACACGTACGACCTCGTCGACGAGACCGACCGCATCAACGTGCTCGACCTGCCACCGAAGCCCCGACAGAACGTGCGCTGTGAGATCGTCAAGGCTGATGGCACGGTGATCCCCTTCGAAGGTGTGCACACGTTCAGCGACGAACAGGTCGAGTGGTTCAAGGCAGGGTCGGCACTCAACGTTGTGCGTCGCAAGGTTGCCGAAGGCAAGGCTTGAGTGGATCTGATCGAGGCCCTTCGAACTACGGGATCCACTCGCGAGTTCACGGAACAGCCAGTCAGCGACGAGGCGCTCGCCTCCATCCTCGACGATGCCCGCTTCGCACCGAGCGGCGGCAACCGCCAACCATGGCTCGTGGCAGTCGTCAAGGACAACGCCATCCGCCGCCGGCTTGCCGACCTGATGACAACCGTGTGGCAGCAGTACCTCGGTGAGAGCGCGCACTCACCGAACGCACCATTCGCGTTCGGTCGCTCGACCGGCGCGACGCCGGTAGCGCAGCCCAACGAGTTGCTCGACAACATCGAGCAAGTGCCCGTCGTCCTCGCGCTGGCAGCGGATCTCAACAAGATCGCGTTGATGGACGGAGACGTCGGGCGCCCGCCGCTGACCGGCGGAGCTTCGATCTATCCGTTCGCCTGGAGCATTCTGCTCGCGGCAAGGTCACGCGGGCTCGGCGGTGTGATGACGACGTTTCTCTCGCGCGGCGAGCGAGACGCGGCCCGGATCATCGGTCTTCCAGCAGGCCACGCGCTTGCCGCGACGATCTTCCTCGGCTACCCGGTGCACCTCAACACGAAACTGCGAAGAGCACCGGTCTCGGAGTTCACCACCGTTGACCGATTCGACGGCCCGGCACTCGCATGACCGAACTGTCCGCCGATCCCGAACTGCAACCGACAGGCGACGAGGTTGCGCTCCTGCACTCGTTCCTCGATCTCCAACGCACGATCCTGCTTCGCAAGGCCGAGGGCATCACGGACGATCAGTCACGGATGTGCATCGAACCGAGCGAGATGTCGTTGTTGGGCCTCGTTCGTCACATGGCCGAGGTCGAGAGGAACTGGTTTCGTCGCCGGTTCGCGGCACAGGATGCACCGCCGCATTACTACAACGATGAGGATCCCGACCGCGACTTCCATCCCACGGAACAAGACACCACGGCAGAGGCGCTCGCCACCTTGCGGGAGGAGACCGAATTCGCTCGGTCATCCACCTCGGGTACTCCCCTGGACACGCTGGCCAAGGCGATCCCTCCCACGCAGAGGATCCCGGGGTGGCAGCCGAATCTGCGGTGGATCCTGATCCACATGATCGAGGAGTATGCACGGCACTGCGGACACGCAGACCTCTTGCGGCAGCGGATCGACGGTTCGGTCGGCGACTGACGCGGGAATCAGGACGTGGATCGAACCGAACGACTCGCGGTGATGTCGGCCTTGCGGTCGGCCAGCGTGATGAGCGCCCGCTCGGCCTTCTCGCGAGCTCGGTCGGCCAGGCGGCGCGCCGCGGTGCCAATGCGTTGGATCTGGCGAATGAGTGCCTCACGCGCTTGCTCGGCCTCGGCAGTGAGCCCCTGCAACGACTCGACCTTCCACCACTTCATCACGACCGGCTCGAGGATCTGCTCGTGATGCTGCAGCAGGTTGTAGAGGCCGGCGTTGGCGATTGCCTGCGCATGCCGCTTGAAGCCGGGGATGCCAGTTCCCGGCATCTCGAACTCGCGTACCTGACGCTCGATCGCCGGAACCACCAACGACGGAGCGATCTCCAGCGCCGCTGACGTGAGGTCGCGATAGAACAGGAAGTGGAAGTTCTCATCCGCGGCGACTCGGCTGATCAGCTCATAACCCGCCTCGCCAGCTGGGTGATCGGGCAACTCGTCGCGAAGCGCTCTGCCCGTGTTGCGGTGAGCGATCCGGGTTGCGAGCTCTTGCAGCGCGACGTAGACGAAGCCGTCCACCGCGGATGTGGGGTCCGGAACCTGACCACCCGACATCTGGGCCATGCGACCGTCTTCGAGCGTGCGCGGGTCGAGCATTCGTGTGACCGTCATGAAGTCGCGCAGGGCGATCGAGTGACGTGCTTCCTCAGCTGTCCACCGATGCGACCACTCGCGCCAGATGCCCTTGCGCCCGAACATGC
>JANMMQ010000075.1:0-2155 GCA_031373465.1 Ilumatobacteraceae bacterium
GTGTTGGCAACCATGATGCGCTTGCGACTGTCGCCGTATCCGGCGCTGACCTGGACAATGGCCGCCCCGCTCGACCGCGCTGCCTCATCGACGCGCTGTAGCAAGCGGACCTTCTCGGTCTTCGAGACTTCGTCGGCGAACCGTTGCACGGGGCTGACCCGATGCTCGGGTTGCCGAGTCAGAGCCACGATGTTCGCTCCGCCGGTGCCCTGGCTTGCAGCAGCGGCCGCTGCTTCTGCAGCCGCGCGCAGGCCGGCTTCACTGAGATCCGCCGTGTGAGCGAACCCGGTCGTGTCGCCCTTGATGACGCGGATGCCAGCGCCGCGATCGCGACCACTGGTCACCTGCTCGATTCGGCCGTCATCGAGACCGGCCATCGTCGACCGCTTGTCCTCAATGAACACCTCAGCGAACTCGCCACCGGTGCGCATGGCGGTTCCGAGAACTCGCTCGAGTACATCGGACTCAACTACATCATGTCCAGCCATTGCCGCTCCCAGTCATGCCGATGATCATCTTGGGCGAGCCTACCGACAACAATCTTCACTCAATGCCGGTGTCACTCAGCCGATATAGAGGGCATGAGAACGGGTCGCTGGGCGACGGTGTGTGTCGTGGTGCTGTTGACTGGTTCCCTGTCCGCGTGCAACCCGGCGCAACAGGCCAGGGCGGCCAAGGACGACGTGGATTCCGGTAATGCCGCTGCTTGTATGCTGGAGCGATCCACGATCGAAAAGGCAGTCGAGGCCTACACCTTGCTGAACCCCGACGTTCCTGTCACCGAATCGGCCATGGTCGCGGATGGCTTCATCCACGGCCCATCGGTCCTGATGGACGTCAGCGTCGCCGGCGTGGTCTCACCGGCGCCCGGCACCGTCTGCGCCTGACCTCCACGAACGAGTGTTTCCGGCCCACCCGGGGTGGCGGCAAACACTCGTATGGGCTCGATCGGGGCGTCAGCCGAGGTTCGACGTTCGCGGGTAGACGTCGGCGGGCTCGGTGACGACGTTGACGAGGTACGGCACGCCGGAGTCGAAGGCTCGGTCGAGCGCGGGACCGATCTGTTCCGGATCGGTCACCAGCTCACCGCCTCCACCCAGAGCGCGGACCACTTCGTCGTATCGACACCCGGGCTGGAGATCACAGGCGACGTCCCATCCGTAGATGGCCTGCATCGGATGCTTCTCGAGGCCCCACATTCCGTTGTTGCCGACGATGATCACCACCGGCAGGTTGTGACGCACCATCGAATCGACGTCCATCAGACTGAAACCGGCTGCGCCATCGCCGAGCATCAGCGCGATCTGACTCGACGGACGCGCCACGCGCGCCGCAATCGCGTATCCGGGCCCGTTCCCGAGACATCCATAGGGACCGGTATCGAGCCAGCAGCCCGGTTCGAAGACCTCGACGAACTTGCCTGCGTACGACGCGAAATCGCCGCCGTCGCAGATCACTACTGCGTCGCGAGCAAGTCGCCGGGCCACCTCGCCGTAGATGCGCGATGGTCGGATGGGACTGTCGGCCGCGGAGAGCATCAGCTGATCTGCTGCCCGGCCAGCCGACTCGGCGTCGGTCAGCTCGGCGATCCAGTCCTCGTGATCGGCCCGTTTGCCGTCGTGGTCCGCCAGCATCCGAAGCACTTGGGCGATGTCGCCGACGATCGTCGGCACGTCCACGTGCTGAGCCGCTTGCGACTGCGCATCGACAACGTGGGCGACCTGAGCGTTGCCGAACCTGCCGAAGCCGAGCCGGAAGTCGAGCGGAGTGCCCAGCACGACCACCAAGTCGGCGCGTTGCTTGAGCAGGCCGCGCGTGCGCAGGAACGCCAACTCGTGATCTGCGGGCAAGACGCCGCGCCCGAGGCCGTTGAAGAAGCACGGAACGCGAAGTTCCTCTGCCAGCGCACGTAGCTCCGAGGTTGCCGCGCCCCAGTAGACATCGCTGCCGACGATGAATGCAGGCCGCTCGGCAGTTGCGATGAGCATGGCCAGATCGGCGACGGCATCGGGCTCGGGATCGGCGCCACGGCCGACGCTGTCATCGGCCAAAGTGAGCTCGCCAACCGACGGTCCGAAGAGGTCGAGCGGGAAGTCGAGGAAGGTCGGACCGCGATGCGGTTCCATCGCCAGAAGCGCCGCAGCGTGGACCATCG
>JANMMQ010000090.1:0-4129 GCA_031373465.1 Ilumatobacteraceae bacterium
CCAACGTGATCAATACGCCACCCAACCCGGACTCTTTGCCGATGGTATTGCTCAACCGGCCGATGCCGACCACTGTGGTCGGCTGAGTGGTCGGATCGTTGTTCGTTCCGATCAAGTGGCCGACGATGTTGACCGGGTTGAGCACCTTGACGACGCCGCCCACACTGGCCCACATCACGGGAACGAGATCGACGACGCTGTCCTTGCCCGCTTGCGCGACCGACTCGTTGTTCCAGGCAATTTCGGTGCCGGATGAGACGCCGAGGAACGCCTTGCCGAAGCCGTCTCCCTGGGTCGGGTTTGCGCCCAACCCGACGGTCTTGGTCAGCGTCTTGCCATCTCTTTCGAGCACAAGCGTGACGGAGTCGCCCGGCTGATGGCTGCGAATCTCGGCCACGAATGCCTCGGGGGTCTTCGGCTGAACTCCATCGATGGAGATCACGGTGTCGCCGGACTCGACGCCCGCCTGGTCCGCTGGGTAGCCGGCCGAGACGCCGCCGATTCCAACGCGGTCGGTCTCGACGCGCCGGCCGTTGACGGCGTACACCGCGAAGAGCAGGGCGACCGCGATGAGGATGTGCATGAGCGACCCTGCGGTGATGACCAGCAACCGTCGTGGGTAGCTCTTGTTGCGATAGGCGCGGCCTTCGTCGGCGGGATCGACTTCGTCGAGGTTGTTCATCCCTATGATGCGCACGAACGCACCGACCGGATAGGCACGAACTCCGTATTCCGTCTCTCCGCGACGGAAGCTCCACAACTTCGGCCCCATGAACAGGAAGAACTGGGTGGCCTTCATTCCCGTCCATCGAGCCGTCACGAAGTGGCCGAGCTCGTGCAGGAAGATGGAGACCAGCAGACCGATGACGAAGATGAACGCCCACGAGCTCTTCACGTAGAGGAAGGCCAGCAATCCGAAGATGACTGTGAACGCGATCACGGCCGTGCGGCCGCCGGCCGTCGGCTCGAGGTCGGGGTTGTCGGCGCCGCCGGCCATCACCTCGTTGCGGAACTTGGTATAGGTCTCACTCACGCTGGCAGTACCTCCGAGGCCACCCGACGTGCACGAGCATCGGCGGCGATGATGTCGTCAACCGTTCTATCGGCAGATCGTTCGAAGTGCTGGAGAGTTGCGTCACACACTTCGGCGATCTGCGACCAGCGAATGCGGCCCGCCAAGAACGCCTCGACCGCGACCTCGTTTGCGGCGCTCAACCATGCCGGTGCGGTCGAGCCGATGCGGCCGGCCTCGTAGGCCAATGGAAGGCAGCGGAAGGTCGTCGTGTCCGGCGGTTCGAAGTCGAGCCGGCCAAGGGTTGCCCAGTCGATCCGGCCGAACGCCGTGGAGATCCGGCTGGGGTAGGCCAGGGCGTAGCCGATCGGCAGGCGCATGTCCGGCATACTGAGCTGGGCGATCGTCGATCCGTCGGAGAACTCGACCATCGAGTGCACGATCGATTGTGGATGCACGATGACCTCGATCTGGTCGTACGCCGTGCCGAACAGCTCGTGGGCTTCGATCACCTCGAGGCCCTTGTTCATCAACGTGCTCGAGTCGATCGTGATCTTCGGGCCCATCTTCCAGGTGGGATGAGCGAGTGCCTGGTCGACGTCGACCTCGGCGAGGTCGCCGCTGGAACGACCGCGGAACGGCCCCCCGCTGGCGGTCAGCACGATCCGCGAGACCTCGCGGCTGTGATCAGCACTGCTGCGCAGGCATTGGTGAATTGCGCAGTGCTCACTGTCAACGGGCACCAGCTCGGCGCCGGCCGTGGCTCGTAGCGGTTGCACCACCGGGGCGCCGGCGATCAAGCTCTCCTTGTTGGCGAGAGCCAGACGTTTGCCCTTCTGCAGCGTGCGGACCGTGACCGACAGTCCGGCAAACCCGACGACACCGTTGACCACGACATCCGCGTCGTCGGCAAGATCTGCCAGATCCTCGACGACTTCGGCAAAAGGCAGCGCCGCCGCAACCTCGGCGCGTCGAGCTGATTGCGCCACTGCCACGACCTTCGGACGGAACTCGTTGGCTTGGGCGATCAGCGTTTCGATCGACGAGCTCACGCCGAGCGCGACGACCTCGTAGCGGCCCTTTTCGGTGCGGATGACATCCAGGGCCTGCACCCCGATCGACCCAGACGAGCCGGCAATTGCGACACGCACGGTGGACATGGCTGTCAGTCTCGCATCGACCGGACCCGAATCGACCTCGGGGATCGCCGCAGGACGATGTTGCTGACCTACTTCGTCACCCAGGGCTGGAGGATCTGCAGCAGGTAATAAACCGCGGGCAGGCAGAACAGGTATGCGTCGAACCGATCGAGCACGCCCCCATGTCCCTTGATGAGCGCGCCGAAGTCCTTGACGTCGAGATTGCGCTTGAACATGCTCTCGGTGAGATCGCCGAGCGGCGCCATGACCGAGATGACGATGCCGAGGATGATGAGGTCACCGGCGCTGTTCCATGTGGTCGAGCGGTCGGTGACACCGACGATCACCATTGCCAGGATCGTCGCCACGGTCCCACCGAACAGACCTTCGACGCTCTTGTTCGGGCTGATCCATGCGCGCAGCGGGTTCTTTCCGGCGGCGCTCCCGAGCACCAACGCGCCGATGTCGTTGGCAACGACCCCGATCGCCATCAAGCACAGGGTGTCGGTTCCGATGCTGGTGCTGATGATGCCGGAGGCGACGGGGAAGCCGGAGCCCTTCGAGAATCTGAGGATCAATGCTGCGAACGAACCAAGGAAGCCGATCCACACGACACCGAGCGTGGTGATGGCCATGTTCGGCATCGGCGCGGCTTCGAGGCTTTTCGCGCCGATGAAGGTCACAGCAGCGGCCACGAAACCCAAGGCGAGGATCAGTGGCAGAGCCCGCTCGCCTGCCCAGTAGGTTGCGATCGGCGCCGTCACGCAGGCCAGGATGCCGACGATGGTTGCGGGCCGGTAACCCTTCTCGGAGACCTTGTCGAAATACTCGATCGCGCCGAGGCCGAGCACGGCGATCACGACGACCAGTACCAGCTTCGGGCTGACCAAGACGGAGATCACGAAGACGATCGCGATCAACAGCCCGACACCGATGGCCGTCGGCAGGTCGCGGGAATCTGACTTGGTCGATCTCGTCGACGGACGGGCGGTGGATCCCGAGCGGGCCGGCCGGCCACCTCGGTTCGGCTCCCCCGGGCGCCCTTTCCGGACCGGACGGGAGCGGTCGTCGGTGGGATCCGTGCCGATGGTTATCCGGCCCGGCTCACGCCGGAGCGGGATCGAATCGTCGCGACTGGTGAGGTCGCCGGTGTCATCTCCGGAACCGATGGGGACCACTTGGTCCATCTCTCCGGTCTCGTCATGCGGGTCGACAGGCTGATCATCACGCCACACGGGCGCCTTCCCGGCGAAGGATGACCATACGTCCAGTTCATCGGACGGATCCGACGGCGCGGCCGTGGCGAGAGTCCTCGGCATCTCTCCCGTAGGTGGTTCGGTCCAGTGCGGCAGCGGACCCGTGTCGGAGGTGCCGAAGGACAAGCCGTCGGTGTTGTCGTCGTCCTCGGAGTCGTCGGCGAACAAGGGTGGACCGAAGTCGTCTACTTCTCCTTCTTCCGGGCGTCGGTGACGCCGTGAGTCGTCAGTCATGCAAATCCCCTTTGCTCGCTCAGACCTCGAGGAGTTCTTGCTCTTTACGGCCGAACGCCTTGTCGATCATCTCCACGTGCTCGTGGGTGATGCGCTCAATTTCTTTTTCTGCCCGCTCCAACTCGGTCGCAGAGATCTCCGCGGCCTTCTCGGCGGCGTCCAGATGTTTGCGCGCGTCACGTCGAATGTTGCGTACGGCGACACGGCCGTCCTCGGCCATGTTCTTGACGATCTTGACGAACTCTTTGCGTCGCTGCTCGGTCAGAGGCGGGAAGTTGAGGCGAATGATCACGCCGTCGTTGGACGGGTTGACGCCGAGATCGCTGTCCCGGATCGCCTTCTCGATCGCTCCGAGCGAGGCCCGATCATGGGGTTTGACGATCAACTGACGAGCTTCGGGAACCTGGAACCCTGCCAACTGCTGAACGGGGACCATGGTTCCGTAGTAGTCGACCAACAGCTTCTCGACGAGGGCGGGCGAGGCCCGG
>JANMMQ010000095.1:0-7156 GCA_031373465.1 Ilumatobacteraceae bacterium
TGATGCCGTCGAGGTGGTCGAACAACTCCTTGTATCCGAGCGCTTGTCGCGCCGTGCGCGAGACGCGTCTGCCGTCGAGCGACGCAACCTCGTCGACCAAGCCTGCGCTGACCATCGCGTGAACGCGATGAGCGATTCGCTCGGCCAGCAGGGTCCGCGGCCAACGCAGCCCGATCTGCACAAACGGCACTGCCGGGAACGTGTCGACTCCGGGGCCGAACGAACTGAACGGCCGCCCGCTGCCGATGGTGACCTCGAGGGCGCGCACCACGCGGCGGGCGTTGGTCGGTTCCATCTTGGCGGCACCGGCAGGATCGAGCGCGACCAGCTCGCGGTGCAGCGCCTCCACGCCCTCATCGGCGATCCGTTGGTCCAAGCGGCTGCGAACTTCCGGCCATCGCCCCGGCATGTCCATCGGGTCCGTGACGCTACGCAGGTACAAACCGGTGCCGGCGACAAGGACGGCGCGGTGTCGACGACCGGCGATCTCGAACAAGGCTTGCTGGGCCGCGGCGGCGTAGTCCGTCACCGTGAACTCGTCTGCTGCGTCGACGAGATCGAGACAGTGATGCGGCACGGCGACTCGCTCCATCATCGATGGTTTGGCGGTGCCGATGTCCATGCGTCGATAGACCTGCATCGCGTCGGCGACCACCAGTTCGGCGTCGGGGTGCCGACCGGCCAACGCCATCGCGACGTCACTCTTGCCGGATGCGGTCGGCCCGAGGACGACCAGTGGAAGGGCGGCAGTCACCCGGCGAGAACGGCAATGCGCCGCTTGTGCAGCGGCTCGGCGAGCACCTCGACGAAACGACCGACGAGGTGGTGCGGCGCGGCGCGGGTGATCTCGACGGTCGCGTAGGCACCGGCCCGCAACGGCTGCGGCGGCGTGAAGTGCACGAGTTTGTTCTGACGCGTTCGGCCTGACAACACCGACGGGTCCTTCTTGCTGGGCCCCTCGACGAGGACCTCTTCAACTCGTCCGACGCGCGCCTCGTGCTTGGCCAGGGCACTGCGCTCGACCACAACGCGCAGTCTCTGAAACCGCTCCGAGGCGACACCGGGACCGATGAACTGCCTGGTCATCTCGGCCGCTTCGGTTCCAGGGCGCGGCGAGAAGATGAAGGTGTAGGCGTAGTCGTACTGCGCGGTTGCAGCGACCTCGAGCGTGGCCGCGAAGTCATCGTCGGTCTCACCCGGGAACCCGACGATGATGTCGGTCGACACTGCAAGATCGGAAACGGCGGCGCGGCCTGCAGCCAGTCGTTCGAGGTAGCGCTGCGCGGTGTAGCCGCGGTGCATTGCTGCCAGGATGCGATCGCTTCCGGACTGCAACGGGTAGTGCAGGTGCTCGCACACAGCGGGAGTCACCGCCATTGCTTCGAAGGTCTCGGCGCGCATGTCCTTGGGGTGCGGACTGGTGAAGCGCACTCGACGAATGCCCTCGATCGATCCCACGGCGGTGAGCAACTCTGCGAACATCGGTCGGAGCCGCGCGTCGCGATCCCCCGCTTGGCGGGATGCCCGCTGCAGGTCGCGACCGTAGCTGTTGACGTTCTGGCCGAGCAGGGTGATCTCGCTGACGCCTTCGATTGCGAGCCTGCTGACTTCGGCGACCACATCCGCGAACGGGCGACTGATCTCGGCGCCGCGCACCGCCGGCACGATGCAGAAGGCGCACGAGTTGTCGCAGCCGATCTGAATCGTGACCCAGGCGTTGTACGTGGTCTCGCGGCGCGCAGGAAGGGCGCTGGGAAACATCGCCTGGTCGTCGAGCACCGCCTCCTCGAGGATCTCGGTGATCGGCCCGACGTGGCGAGCATGGTCGATGAGCTCGGCCGTGCGATGCACGTTGTGCGTACCGAGCACGACATCGACGAAGGGTGCCTTGTGCTGGACCAGGTCTCGGTCCTTCTGGGCCAGGCATCCGGCTACGACGATCTGACGACCTTCGCGCTGCTCTTTCCACGGCTTCAGCCAGCCGAGCGTTCCGTAGAGCTTGTTGTCGGCGTTCTCGCGGATGCAGCAGGTGTTGAGCACCACGACATCGGCGTCGGCTTGATCGGCGACCGCGACATAGCCATCTCCCTCGAGCAAGCCAGCAATTCGCTCGGAGTCGTGCTCGTTCATCTGGCACCCGAAGGTGTGAACGATGTAGCCGCGGGTCACGGGCGAAAGGCTATCGGTGCGCTCTTTGCTCAGGTAGCGAGTTGCATCGAGCCGTCGGGTATGAGCGTGAACCCGGGATTGTGGGCGAGCTCCCACAGATGGCCGTCGAGGTCGGCGACGTAGCCCGAATACCCACCCCAGAATGCGCGGTGCGGTTGCTTGACCATGGTGCCGCCGCACGACAACCACTCTGCGGCTACACGATCGACCTCAGCCTCTGACTCGAGGTTGATCGCCAGAGATATCCCGCGAAAACCGCTGCCTTCCGAGGAGACGTTGGCATCATCGGCGAGCGCCTGCCAGCCGAAGACCGACAGTGCCAGCCCGCCGAGCTGGAAGAAGGACACATCGTCGTTCGAGGCGCTGGACTTTTGCCAACCCAGCGCCTCGAAGAACGATGTTGCCCGCGCCACGTCGGCCACGCCGAGTGTGACCAACGTAAGGCGAGCGGGAACCGACACTGGTCTGTTCAGTCGATCGTGATCGGCTATTCGTCGGCCGGTGTGTTATGGGTGGTGTCGGTGTCTTGGACACCGAGGCCGGCTTCGACACGCACCTTCTCGGACACCTCGACCATGATCTCGGGATTTTCTGCCAAGAAGCTCTTCGCGTTCTCACGACCTTGGCCGAGTTGCTCCCCCTCGTACGTGAACCATGCACCGGACTTTTTGATGATGCCCATGTCGACGGCGATGTCGAGCAGGGTGCCTTCGCGGCTGATGCCCTTGCCGTACATGATGTCGAACTCGGCCTGACGGAACGGCGGTGCGACCTTGTTCTTGACCACCTTGACCCGTGTGCGGTTGCCGACGATCTCAGCACCATCTTTGATGCTCTCGATGCGACGAATGTCGAGGCGTACCGACGAGTAGAACTTCAGTGCCCTTCCGCCAGGGGTGGTCTCGGGGGAACCGAACATGACGCCGATCTTCTCGCGCAACTGGTTGATGAAGATGGCGATGGTGTTGGTACGGCTGAGGTTGGCGGTGAGCTTGCGCAGTGCCTGGCTCATCAACCTGGCCTGCAAACCGACATGGGTATCGCCCATCTCGCCCTCGATCTCGGCGCGAGGTGTGAGGGCTGCCACCGAGTCGATGACCACGACATCGACTGCGCCGGAACGCACCAACATGTCGACGATCTCGAGTGCCTGCTCCCCCGTGTCGGGCTGGCTGATGAGCAGCTGGTCGATGTCGACGCCGATGGCGCTGGCATACACCGGATCCATGGCGTGCTCGGCATCGATGTAGGCGCAGATGCCACCGTTGCGTTGCGCCTCGGCCACGACATGCATGGCCAGCGTCGACTTGCCCGACGACTCGGGGCCGAAGATCTCGACGACGCGCCCACGCGGCAAGCCACCGACGCCGAGCGCGAGATCGAGCGAAAGCGCCCCGGTCTGAATGGACTCGATGCCCATCGAGGTCTTCTCGCCCATCCGCATGATGGACCCTTTACCGAACTGCTTGTCGATGGCTGCCAACGCCACATCGAGTGCCTTTTCGCGATCGTTGTTCACTGTCGTTCTCCGTTTCCTGCCTGATGCATGTGGACTTGCTGGTGGAGGCCGGGTTGCACGACCTCGATTGCGTTGAAGGCCACCATACGGAAGGGGTGTTACACGGTTCCGCGTGGTGCAGTTGTTGGAACAACAGCAGTGTAACTACGAACAGCCGTTCGATCAAGCATTACTGCATTGCGGCGACCGCTGCGGCTGCCTTCGCCAACTCCGCCTCATCGAGACGGTGCACCGCGAGGTCGATCGCCAGCCACAGGGTGAACGTGAACGGATAGATGACGATCGGCATCAACACCGCAATACCGACCAGCGACAGCACGAAGGGAAGTACCGGAATATCCGGTGACGTCATGATGAAACCGACGGTCATACAAATCGTCAGGACGATGAACGTCATCACCGTGTTGAGCGTGACGGCACCGAGCTCGAAGCCTTCCTCGCGTCGCCAACGAATCCCACACGTGCGACAACGCTCGTACTTGCCCAGCCATCTCCGGATGAAGGTGCGGCGCGATCCACACCACGGACAACGCAGCACCAGCGCGCGAAGAATCATCCGACCGAATGACGGACCTTTCGACGGCATCTCTGTCACCCTAGAGACAACAGGGACTTCATCAGCCAAACTAACGACGTGCGTCGAACCCTCGCTGGTCTCATCTTCGGTCTTGCCTATGTGTGCGCAAGCCTGGCGATCAGCGGGTGGCTGCTGCAACGCAGTGCATTCGACCCGAACCGCACGGGCAATCTCGCCAGCGTGGTCCTGCAGGACAGCCGGATCAAAGCCCAGATCTCCAACACGATCGCGGACGCAGTGTCCGAGCAACGCGGTCTGGACAAGATCGCAGTTCGTCAGACCATCGCCGCTGTCGCAGACACTCCCCAAGGCGCCAAACTCTTCAGCAAGGTGCTGCACGATGCGCATGCGCGGATGATCGGCCAGTTGCGCGGACCTGTACGAATCACCGGTGATCAGATGGTGCAGGTTGTGCGAAACCAAGTGGTGGGCGACATGCCATCGATCACGTTGCCGGTGCCGCGGGTCTCGTCACTCGATCTGATGCGTCGTGTCCTTCGTTGGCTCATCCCGTTCGGCGCGCTCCTGGCCGTCGGCTTCTTCGTGATCGGATTCATGCTGCACCCCAACCGCTCCGCGCTGGCGCACAGTCTCGGATACGGGATGGTGTTGTTGGCTTTGCTCATCGCCGTGCTGGGTTACGTCGTGCCGCGCTACGTCCTGCCGTCGCTGAGCGACAGCATCTGGGCCGATGTGCCGGCACACCTCGCCAACGACTCACTTCCCCTCTTGGTCGGGATGGCAATCGTCCTGGGCGTCGGCGGTTTCATGCTCCTGGTCGGTACTGGGTTGTTGAAGCGGAGGCGACGTTGGAACGCGCCGGTCAGCACCTACCGATATCGCGAGGAGCGCCCCTGGAGCGCTCGGGACTAGGAGATCAATTCGGCGACGAACTCCGCGAAGACGTCGGCGTAGTGCATCGCGTCGGATTCGGAGTGCATCACCGAGATCAACCACTGCTCGTCGAGCCCCGGCGGGAGCAGCACCCCGCGGTTGATCCCGTGCATCCATTGCGCGAATGCGAGATCGAAATCGGTGGCCTTGTAGTCGCGGTAGTTCTCGATCTGTGTGGGCGCCCACGTGATGCAACCCTTCGCACCGAACTGAACGGTGTGCGCCGGGAGGTCGGCGTCGCTGATGGTCTTCTGGCACGCCTCGAGGACGCGCCCATTGAGGTCCACCGTTGCCTGTGTGGCCTCCGGCGTGCAGACCTCGTTCAGCACAGCCTTGGCCGCGGCCATGCACAAGGGGTTGCCGTTGTACGTGCCGAGGTGCAGGACCCTTCCGCTGGTGATCTGATCCATGCACTCCTGCGAGCCGCCGAACGCGCCGAGCGGAAGGCCTCCGCCGATGCTCTTGGCGAGAGCCACGAGGTCGGGCTGAACACCAACGGCGCCCGTGGCGCCGCCCCACCCGGCGGTGATGCCCGTCTTGACCTCGTCGAAGATCAGCATTGTGCCGTACTTGCGGGTGATCTCGCGCACAGCCTGCAAATAGCCGGGCTGAGGAAGGCAGATCCCGATGTTCTCCATCACAGGTTCGACGATGAAGCACGCCACGTCGCGCCCGGCCAAGGCCTTCTCGAGCAGATCCGGGCGGTTGTACGGGATGACCTTGGTGTCGCCGAGCACGGCGCGCGTGATCCCGGCCGTTGCGGGAATGGCACGGGGCTCGTCGGCAGGGCCGGCCTCGCTGATCGGTGGCTTCATCGAGATCATCACCTCGTCGTGATGACCGTGATAGCCCCCTTCGACCTTGACAATCTTGTCGCGACCGGTAAAACCTCGGGCGACACGAATTGCGTCCATGGTCGCCTCGGTGCCGCTGTTCGTGAAGCGCCACATCGGCAGCTTGTAGCGGGCAGCAAGCATCTCGGCGACATCGGCGTTCAGCTCGCACGGCGTGACGAACAACGTGCCGTCGTCAAGCTGATGCTCGATCGCGCTGCGCACGGCCGGGTTGCAGTGACCAGCGAACAGGGCACCGAAGCCCAGATCGAAGTCGACGTAGTGGTTGCCATCCACATCTTCCATCCATGCAGCCTGAGCCCTGCGGACGACGATCGGGTGTGGATCGTAAGCCTGGAAGCTGGACGGTACGCCGAGGGGCATCACCTTGCGGGCACGCTCCGTAGCCCGCATCGAGCCGGCGGTTCGCGTCATGTAGACACCCAGTTCGCGCTTCGTGATTTCTCTGGCCCTCGTGGCTAGCTGACGTGTGTCGATGGATTCCATTGCACTCATTCGTTTCTCCAAACGGATTTCGTTCTCACAAGCCTACCTCACCACGGAATCCATCGTGAACGGATCCGAATTGCCATAGTTCAGAACTGCCGAGAGGACGCCGCTTGAACACGTGATTCATCATGTCTGTAGCCATCACGCCCCCGCTGTTCAGCGAGCCCGGAGCCGGGGCACCGCAACGCCCAAGCCAAGTGCACGCCCTTGTTGCGATTGGTTCGTTCGTCCTCCGACGCTGTCAATCGGTGCCTACGGGTGGTTCGCTCGAGCACGTTCGGCAGCTTGGCACGATGCGGTCGAGGGTCGAGCGACACTCGGTGAAGCGCGTCACTCGAACATTTGCTCGTCTTGGCTGCTCGGTCCACCTGGGTGACCTTGGTGCTCGCCGCCGTCTGCGTCAGCCTGTGGGCGGCGCGCGTCGTGACCAATGCCAGGTTCATCCCCTTGTTTGGAATCGCTCCAAGCATCGGAGAGCTCCAAAGGCCGTCTCGGGGCGTGGAAGTTGTGCAGAGATGTGGCACACTGGGCGACCTACATGGTGGCCGTAGTTCAGCTGGTAGAGCGCCAGTTTGTGGTACTGGATGTCGCGGGTTCGAGCCCCGTCGGTCACCCCATTCGAACAGTTCGGGGGCACCCCGGTGCCCCTACACT
>JANMMQ010000110.1:0-9599 GCA_031373465.1 Ilumatobacteraceae bacterium
AGCAGTGTGCGATCGAGGCCCAAGGCAAACCCGATCCCATGTGTTGCTGGCCCACCAAGGGATTCGATGAGACCGTCGTACCGTCCCCCGCCGCCGAGCGCGTTCTGCGCCGAGTCAAGGGTGCCACCCTGATATTCGAACGTCGTATGGCGGTAGTAGTCGAGGCCGCGCACCAACGTGTCGTCGATGGCGAAGGGGATGTCGAGCGCGGTGAGCCCCGCCTGGACCGATGCGAAATGCACGGCTGCGTCGCTGCCGTAGAAGTCGGCGATGCGCGGCGCGGCGGCCACGATTGCCTGGTCGTCCGGTCGTTTGGAGTCGAGGACGCGCAGCGCGTTCTTGTCGAGGGTGGTCTGACCCTCCGGCGACAGCGACGCGCGATTCGCCTCGAAGTACGCCTGCAGCGCGGCGGCGTACCGCGCCCGATCCTCTGGCTCGCCGAGCGAGTTCAGCAAGAGCGTCACCTTGCTGAGACCGAGTGCGCGGAAGAACTCCCACCCGAGTGCGATCACCTCGACGTCGAGCAGTGGATCGTCGGCGCCCAGTACCTCGATGCCGACCTGGTCGAACTGGCGGTAGCGGCCGCGTTGCGGCTTCTCGTAGCGGAACTGCGAGCCGGCGTACCAGACCTTCCAGGGCGTCAGCGGCCGATGCTGGACAAACGCACGGCAGACCGACGCTGTCAGTTCGGGCCGCAGCGCCACATGCCGACCGCCCTTGTCGACGAAGTCGTACATCTCTTTGGTCACCACATCCGTCGCATCGCCGATCCGTTGGAACACGCCGAGATCTTCGAGCAGGGGTGAGATGATCTGGCCGTATCCGGCCGACTCGACCACGCTGGCGAAGACCGTTACGAACTGCCGCCAGCGCGCCGATTCTGGCGGCAGGATGTCGCGCATCCCTGGGCTGGTCTGGAATTCCGGCATGTCGAGCAAGGCTATCGGCAGGGCTTGCCTGGTCAGCCGCCTTTACCCGGCGCGGTGGCGGCAGCGACAGGTTCGGGGGCGGACGCGTGGGTGTAGTTGTCGATCACGACACGGTTGCGGCCCTCCCGCTTGGCTCGAAACAGAGCAGCATCGGCGGCGCGGCAGACGTCTTCGAGGGCCTGATCGCCTTCGGAGTGGGCGACACCGAAGCTGACCGTGAACGGGGCAACCGCTCCCCCTGCGACCGTGACCAGCAGTTCCTGCTGAACGCGTCCGAGGGCCACTGCCGCCTCACTCGATGAACGATGCGGAAACAAGATCACGAACTCTTCGCCGCCATACCGGCAGACGAGGTCCTCGCCGCGAAGCGAGGAGCGCAGCGTCTGCGCGAAAGCCCGAAGCGCCCGGTCCCCGGCATCATGGCCGTGGGAGTCGTTGAGCTTCTTGAAGTGGTCGAGATCTCCCATGGCCAACGCGAACGGCACGGAGCGTCGCATCAAGTCTTGGGCACGATTCTCGAACGAACGGCGGTTCAACAATCCGGTCAGTGGATCGGTGGCGGCCTGTAGGTGGACTGCTTCCATGACCCGAAGCATCCCCAGACGGGCACCGGCTTCGCTTGCGACAGCTTCGAGCACGGCGGTGTCAGCGGCGGTCGGTCGTAGCATCCGATCCGCCGCTGCGTGAAGCACGCCGATGCTGCGACCACCCACGCTCACCGGCACGCACACCGCCGAGCACGGCCCCGTGTCCCGATTCTCGAGGTGAGGACATGCCTCCAGGTCTTCACTTGACGCGAATGTGAGCGTTTGGGAGCGGCGAATCGCTGGGCAGTCGCGAGGTTCGAGGACGCCACACTTTGCGTGCCGCTGGTCGCCGCCCACGGATACAGCGCGCTTCAGGTGAGCATCGCTTGAATCAGAAAGCAGAACCTCGGCATCGAGATGGACCGTGCCCAACGCGATCGCCTTGGCAGTCGTGCTATAGACCGCATCCTCGGTACCCGCCATCTCCATGGCCCTGTGAAGCGACGCCTCGAACTCCTGTCGCTTGGATTCGACCAACAGCGCCTGTTCACGGTTGACGGAGATCAGCCGTTCGTCATCGGCTTCTCGCTTCAGGGGTCGAATCACCTTGATCCACAGCGCCAGAGCGTTGGTCGCCGTCAAGATGACTGCCTTTGCCAAGACCTCTACCCACAAGTTCTCGCCGATCAACGTCCAGAGCAGGCGATCAACGATCACATACTCGGCTGCGATTATCGCAGCCGAGTAGACAGACCATTCGCCTCGTCGAGTGGGACGACCGCTCGGGCAGCGTACCGATCGTCTGCTGTCTCGAGCTTGATCGCATACAAAGGACATCGGCCCAGCTTGACGAAAACTTGAGAAATCGCAACAGCGATTGCGGCGGTCAGCCGCCTTTACCCGGCACCAAGCGGTATGCGTCATACACAGCATCGATTTGCTTGATCGTGCGCAACACCGACTCGAGATGGCTGGGGTCGGCGAGCTCGAACTCGAAGCGCATCTTGGCGACGCGGTCGCCGCCGGTGTGGGTGCTGCATGACACGATGTTGACGTGCTGCTCGCTGAGCGCATTGGCCACATCTCGCAGCAACCGCGATCGGTCGAGGGCGACGACCTCGACACCGGCCCGGAAGATGGCCTTGGTGCGGTCGCCGTCCCAGTCGACATCGATCAGCCTCGCCGCTTGATCGCTCATCAGACTTTCGGCGTTGGCGCAGTCGGTGCGGTGCACGGACACGCCGCGACCACGGGTCACGAAGCCGACGATGTCGTCGCCCGGTACCGGTGTGCAACAGCGCGACAGTCGAACGAGGATGTCGTCGAGCCCTTCCACATGAACACCAACAGTGGATCGCGGCCGGTTCGGGCGATCGGGCCTGGTCGGCGACACCACAGAGAACTGCTCGCCGTCGGTGCCTTGCGAGAACCCGCGGGCCACCTTTTGGGCGAGCGACCGGGCCGAGACGTGGTGCTCGCCGATGGCCGCCAGGACCGAGTCGAGATCGTTGTACGAGCTCGATGCGATCTCGTCGGAGAGCACCTTGCTGTCCCAGATGCGCTGTAGCGGGAGACCCTCGCGTCGGAACTCCTTGGTCAGCTCCTCGCGGCCGGCCTCGATCATGTCGACACGACGTTCGCGGCTAAACCACTGGCGGATCTTGTTGCGGGCACGCGGGGAGGCGACGAACTGCAGCCAGTCGCGTGAGGGCGCGGCGGTTTCGACCTTGGACGTGAAGATCTCGCACGTGTCGCCGCTGTGCAGCGTGGTACCGAGCGGCACGAGCCGTCCGTTGACCTTGGCACCGATGCAGGAATGACCGACGTCGGTGTGCACCGCGTAGGCGAAGTCGACGCTGGTCGATCCCACGGGCAACGGGATGACCCTGCCCTTCGGTGTGAAAACGAAGACCTCGTCCTGCTCCAGATCGGTCTTCAAGTTCTCCATGAACGCCGCAGGATCGGAGATGTCGGCCTGCCAGTCGATGATGCGGTTCAACCAGTCGATATCGCTACTGGGACCGTCGCCCTTGTACGACCAGTGCGCAGCGACGCCCCACTCCGCACGTTGGTGCATCTCCTGCGACCGGATCTGCACCTCGACGACCTTGCCGCCAGGACCGATGACAGTGGTGTGCAGGCTCTGGTAGAGGTTGAACTTCGGCATCGCGATGTAGTCCTTGAACCGACCCACGACAGGCTTGTAGCTGCCGTGGATGCAACCCAGCGCGGCGTAACAGTCCTTCACCGAGTCGACGATCACGCGGATGGCGACGAGGTCGAAGATGTCGTCGAACTCGCGGCCCTTCTGCATCATCTTCTCGTAGATGCTCCACAGATGCTTGCCCCGGCCGGTGACTTCGGCTTCGATGTTGAGCTCGTGCAGCCGGCCGCCGACCTCGGCGATTGCCTTGGCCAGGTACACCTCGCGCTCGGGGGTGCGCGTGCTGACCAGATGGTCGAGCTCGGCGAACCGCTTCGGGTACAGCGACGCGAAGGACAGGTCTTCGAGCTGCTGTTTGAGCTCTTGCATGCCGAGTCGGTGTGCCAACGGGGCGTAGATGTCGAGCGTCTCCTGGGCGATGCGCCGCTGCTTCTCGCTGGGCATTGCGGCAATGGTGCGCATGTTGTGCAGACGATCGGCCAGCTTGATGATCAACACCCGCAGGTCGCGAGCCATCGCAACCAGCATCTTGCGCATGGTCGCGGCCTGCTGCGCTTCTTTGGAGTCGAACTGCAGCCGTTCGAGCTTCGTGACACCGTCGACGATCGCGGCCACCTCGGGACCGAACGCCGCCTCGACATCGGCGATCGTGATCTCGGTGTCCTCGACGGCGTCGTGCAGCAATGCGGCCGCGAGCGAGATCTCGTAGAGGCCGATGTCGGCGACGATGCGGGCGACGGCGAGCGGATGGTTGATGTAGCTCTCGCCGCTACCGCGGGACTGGTGGCGATGCGCCTCTTTCGCAGTCTCGTAGGCGCGGTTGATCATCGCCACCGGTGCCTTGGGGTGACGTCGCCGATAGGCGCTGAGCAGCGGTGTCAGTTCGTCAGCGGTGACATTCTGGTGCCGCCGCCACGGGAGCACACGATCGACAGCAGCCACGACGACGCCTCAGTACCTCGCCAGGCTCTCGACGCGATGACCCTCGAGCCGAGCCCGGCCCCCGAGGTCTTCGAGTTCGATCAACACGCCCACACCTACGACGACGCCGCCGAGAGCCTCGACGAGTCGCACGGTCGCTGCAGCCGTGCCACCAGTTGCCAGCACATCATCGATGACCAGTATGCGTTCACCGGGATGGATCGCATCGCGATGGATCTCCAGCTTGTCGCGGCCGTACTCCAGCGAGTACTCCTCGCGCACGACGGCCCAGGGCAGCTTGCCGGCCTTGCGAACCGGAACGAAGCCGGCACCCATCCGGTACGCGACCGGCGCGGCGATGATGAAGCCTCGTGCCTCGACTCCCAGCACGCGGGCCGCCCGTGAATCCTCGAACCGGTCGGCCAGCTCGTCGACCGCCCGCGTAAAGCCCTTGCCGTCACCGAGCAGCGGGGTGATGTCGCGAAAGCTCACCCCGTGCGTGGGGAAGTCGTCGATGTCGCGGACGAGGTCGCTGATCCAGTGGCCGTTCGATGCCATACAGCATCACGCTACCGTCGCTCAGCTGGTACGACGCTTCTTCTTCCGCGGCCTCGGGGGGTGTGTCAGCAACGATTCGGGGGTGCTCTGCGTGACAGGCAGGATGATCTCGCCCTCCGCCCGATCGCCGCGCGGACGGGTGGACTCGCGCTTTGCCGACGGTGACCCACCGAGTACCAGGCGCTCCAGTTCGGCGCGGGTCGCATGTGCACCGTGGAAGTTGCGGAATCGGGGCTCGCGTTCCTTGAGCATGGCCAGCAGCGGCGAGGCGATGAAGATGGACGAGTAGGAGCCGGTCAACAGACCGACCAACAACGCCAGGGCGAAGTCGCGCAACGTGACCGCACCGAGGATTCCGGAGCCCAGGATCAGCAGCGACAGCACCGGCAGCACAGCGGCCAAGCTGGTGTTCAACGAACGCATGAGGACCTGGTTCATCGACACGTTGATGACGTCGGGGTAGGGCACGCGGGCGCCGGCGAATCGGTCCGTGTTCTCGTTGACCTTGTCGAACACCACGATCGTGTCGTACAGCGAAAAACCGAGGATCGTCAGGAAGGCCACGACGGTTGCCGGCGTGACCTCGAACCGGAAAACGGAGTACACGCCGACACTGATCAAGACGTCGTGCATCATGGCGATGATCGCGGCCAGGGCCATTCGCCACTCCAGTCGCCAGGCGATGAACAACGCGACGAGGATCAGAAAGATGATCAGAGCCCTGACGGCTTTTTCGGTGATGCTCCGGCCCCACGTCGAGCTGACGGAGTTGACGCTGACCGATTCCGGGTCGACCTTGGCAGCTGCGGCCAGCGCGTCTTTCACCTCTTGACGTTTGGCGACGGACTGGTCGCCGACCTGGATCAGTAGCACGGTGCCTGACGCCGACGTGCGTTCTTGAACCTTCGCGTCGGCGCCCTGGATCTGGTGGGCGTCGAGGATGGAGCGTGCCTGATCGATGGTCAAGTTCTTGGCCGGTACCTCCCAGGCGACTCCGCCCTTGAAGTCGAGGCCGAGGTTCAGACCCTGGAAGATCAGCGAAGCCAGAGTGATCAACAACAGGACAGCGGAAAATGCGAGGCCCCACCACCGACGGCCGTAGAAGTCAATGGACGTCTCGCCGTGATACAGCCGTCCACCCAGTCCGCGTCGCTGTTGAATCTTGGGAAGCACATCAGTGCTCATGTCGTCCCTGCCGTCGACACCTCTATGCCCATCACCTTGCGACGAGACATCCAGTCGGTACGAGCCAGCAGCAGAACTGCCGGACGCGTGAAGAAGTAGGCGACGACGAGGTCGCACAGCGTCGAGAGACCGAGGAAGAAGGCGAACCCACGTACCGACCCGACGGTGAGGTACCACAGCACCGCGGCGCCGATCAGCGAGACCATGTCGGCGACGACGATGGTGTGCCACGCTCCGGCGAACCCGCGCTGCGCGCTGTTGCGCATCGACCGCCCAGCGCGTATCTCGTCTTTCAATCGTTCGAAGAACACGACATACGAGTCGACGGTGACACCAACCGAGACGATCAGGCCGGCGATCCCGGCGAGCGACAGAGCCAGGCCCTGCGTCTTGGACAGGAACGAGATGACGGTCCAGATGAGGGCGCCCGAGACCGCGAGGCCACCGGCGACGATCAGCCCGAGGAGGCGGTAGTACAGCACCATGAAGATGAAGACCAATCCGACACCGACGAGGCCGGCGATCCATGCGGCGCGCAGTGAGTCCTTGCCGAGCGTCGGCGACACCGTCTGCACGGCCTGAGTCTCGAGCTTCACCGGCAGCGATCCGCTGTTGAGCACGCGGGCCAGGTTGCGGGCCTCGGACTCGGTGAAGCTGCCGCTGATCTGCACGCTTCCCGTGAAGCTGGGCTGTTGCACCGTCGGCGCAGAGATGACCTCGCCGTCGAGCTCGATCGCCAATTGGCGGGTCGGGCAAGTGGCAGTGGCGTTGAAGCACTCTGCTGCCAGTGTGTTCCAGATGCCCTCACCTTTGGAGCCGCCGCGAAGGCTGACTGTGACACCCCACCCGCTACCGGACAGAATTCGAGCGGTTGCGTCGTCCTGGAACACCTCACCGGTGCCGCCGGCCGGGCCGACCTTGCAGAAGCTTCCTCCGCGTGCCTTGACGAACCCGGACTGATCCGGGGGAACGTCGGGAATTGTGGGAGTCGTGTTGTCGCCGACGGTTGTCGTCGTCGAACCGCCGGGGGCGGTGGTCGTCGAGGCGTCGATCGCGACAGTCGTGCTCGTCGCCGATGCCGCGGCCGTCGTTGTGGTGTTTGCGGTGCTGGGACGGCGCGATGGTCCTCCGGCCGCCGTTGTCGTCGGAGCCTCGCTTGTGATGACCGCCGTCGAAGTTGAAGTTGCGTTGCCGGCGGTCGTCGACTCGGTCGGCGTGGACGTGGTGGTGGTGGTGGTGGTCTTCTTCGGGTCGGACGTGACGCACGGGATGTTGAACTGATCGTCGACCAGGACCGGCCGCAGGTAGACCTGGCCGGTGACCTTCACGAGCTGTTCTGCCTGCGCCTGATTCTTGACGCCGGGAAGGTTGACCACAATGGCGTCGCCCTGGCGAAGGATCTCGGGCTCCGCTACGCCGAGGCTGTCGACACGCTCGCGAATACGTTCGACAGCGAGGTCAAGACTCGATGTGTTGAACGCGCCGACAGGCTGCTGAGTGATCGAGATCCCGCCTTGGAGATCGAGGCCGAGGGATGGTTTGTCTCCGTCGACCAGGGTGGCGATGAGCCCACCGAAGGCAATGACCAAGATGCCGATCAACGAATAGATGAGCTTCTTGCGCATTACTTGGAGGGCTCGTCTGCCGCGGTTCCGTCTGTCGGCTCGATCTTCGTGCTGCGGCCGGAGCCGTCGTCAGTGGGAATGGCGGTCTCGCCCTGCGAGGTGTCGACCTTGCGCTGCAGCGCTTGGCGGGCGATCCGGATCTGCACGTTGTCGTCGATCTCCAGCCAGGCGATGTCGCCGTCGAGGAGCGTCACGAAGCCGTACACGCCCGATGTCGTCATGACCTCGTCGCCGACGTCGATCGACGATTGCAGCGCAGCCTGGTTGCGCATCTTTCGACGCTGGGGGCGGATCATCAGGAAATACATCGCCGCACCGATGAGGATCATCGGGACGAACAAGCCGAGTGGATTGGAGTTGGACTTCGTAGCGGCAACTATCGACAGGACGTGCATGTGAGTATCCAATTTTTGGTTATGGAGGAGAAAGGACCGCTGATTAACCGACGGGGAATGCTAGCCACCAGACCGTCACGTTGGGCGTCTCACCGCCAAACAGCGAGAACCTCGTGGCGAAATGAGTCGAAAGCCCCGGCCTCGATCGCGGCTCTCATCGAGGCCATCAGCTGGAGCGTCCAGCTGATGTTGTGCAGGCTGACCAGTCTGGATGCAGTCGGCTCGCCGACCTGGAACAGATGCCGGATGTAGGCGCAGCTGTGGCGTTGGCAGACCTCGCAGGCGCAGCGGGCGTCGAGGGGCTCCTCGCTGAGTGCGTGCTTGGCGTTCTTGATGTGCAGCTTCCCGTGGCCGGTCAGCGCCGTGCCGTGGCGACCGATCCTGGATTGCATGACACAATCGAACTGGTCGACACCCAACGCGACGGCCTCGACCAGGCTGGCCGGATCCCCCACACCCATCAGATAGCGAGGCCGATCCTCGGGCAGATGGGCCAGCGCCGCGCCGAGTGCCGGGACCATCTCGCCGCGGGTCTCGCCTACGCTGAGACCGCCGATCGCGTACCCGTCGAACTCGAGGGCGACGGTCCGCCGCGCGCTCTCGGCCCGCAGCATCTCGTCGATCCCGCCCTGCACGATTCCGAACAAGGCCTGGTCCTCCCGACGGTGGCTCGACCTGGCAATCGCAGCCCACGCCGCGGTGCGGGCCACCGCGGTGCGGATGACGTCGGGTGGTGACGGCAGCGGTGGGCACACGTCGAGGACCATCTGGATGTCCGCACCGAGCAGTTCCTGAGTGTGCACGGCAATCTCCGGCGTGAACCGATGTGACGAGCCGTCATACGTGCTCTTGAACGTGACCCCGTCGTCGTCGACGTCCGGGTCGAGCGAGAAGACCTGGAACCCCCCGGAATCGGTGAGGGTCAGTCCGCTCCAACCCGCAAACCTGCCGAGGCCACCGAGCCCGGCAATCGTTTCCGCGCCGGGTCGGAGCATCAGGTGATACGTGTTGCCCAGCACTATCTCGGCGCCGAGGCGCTCGTAGTCGGCGGCGCTGAGGTACTTGATCGCGCCGCGCGTGCCGACGGGCATGAAGCATGGGGTGCGGTAACTCCCCCGCGCCGTGTGCGCAATGCCGCTGCGTGCTGCGCCATCCGTCGCGATGGCTTCGAACCTGACCGGGTGCATCTACCCCGCCTGCCGATCGAGCAGCATCGCGTCGCCGAAGCTCAGGAACCGGTAGCGCTCGGCGATCGCGATGTCGTACAGCCGGCGCCACCGCTCGCCGATGAAGGC
>JANMMQ010000124.1:0-2284 GCA_031373465.1 Ilumatobacteraceae bacterium
CTCCCGCAATCCTCGCTATTCGACGCCTCGGCTCCACCCGTGCGTACCCCCGGCCTCGTCGGAGTCAACCGCTCGCCCAGACAGGGCAGCGGGACCGAGTTCGCAAGCATCCGTCCCTTCCAGCCCGGAGACCGCCTGCGCCGCATCCACTGGGCTCAGTCGCTGCGCACAGGCACGTTGCATGTCACCTCGACGTGGGCTGATCACGATCGACACGTCGTGCTGCTCATCGACGCGCTCAATGACGTCGGCGAGAGCGACGGGATCGACGGCCGCGCCTCGAGCCTCGACGTCTCACTACGCGCGGCCGGCGCGATCGCCGAGCACTACATCAGCACCGGCGACCGCATCGCGCTGACGGTGATTGGCTCCCGAGGCATTCAACGACTGCCACCGGCGACCGGGTATCGCCAACTGCGTCGCATGCTGGAAGTCATGGCCAGCATCGAGCCGGCGACCGACCTCGCCGACGACGGGCGAATGCCGCGCGGCCTCGGGCAAGGTGCGCTGGTCGTGATGCTGTCCCCCTTGGTGTCGCCCATGGCGCTCCAACGTGCGGTCACGATCGCCGAGCACGGCCTGACGGTTCTGGTCATCGACTGCCTCCCCGCTGACATCGCCCACAGCGCCCCAGACAACCCGTATGTCGGGATCGCCTGGCGGATCAGATTGCTCGAGCGCGAGCGCGAAATTCGGCGGGTCGGAGAGGCAGGTATCGCCGTCGTCCCGTGGCGGGGACCCGGAACCCTCGATGTCGTGTTGCGCGACCTGCACCGCCACGCCGGAGTCCGGATGGCCCGGCGTCGATGAACGACGCTCGTTCTCCAGACTCATGGTGGCTGTTGCCGCGCGTACGCGGCGTCGGTTTGGTGCTTCGTGCCCTGATACTCGCGAGCACGGTGGTCGCCATGGGGTGCACCTGGCTCGCGGCCGGCCACACAGTTCCGGTCGTCAACGTCGTGATCTTCGGGCTAGCTCTCGCGTGCGTCGTGCTCCCTGACAGTCACATCGGCTTGCTCGTCGTGCTGGTCGTGGGCGTCGAGTGGCTGGTGACGGTCCACGATCGGGCGACGCCCTGGTCGGTCGGAGCAGCAGTGTCGCTCGCTGTGTTCCACGCTTCGATGGCCGCGGCGAGTGTCGCCCCACCAGCTGCGACGTGGACGCGAGCAATGTGCCGCCGCTGGATGCGCCAATCCTTGGCTGTGATGGTTGCGAGCGTTGGGACGTGGGCCGTCGTAGCGGCGATCCACGGCCATCACGAAGCGAGTAGCGCGGTGCTGGTTGCAGCGTCCTTGGCAGCGATCGCGATCGCAGGGCTATGGGCCCGCGACGGCACCTTGGACGCAGGACCACACCCATAAATTCGCGAAGTCGACCAATTAGCGCCGAATGCCCGGTCCGGCGCGTCAACGCAAAAGCGTTCGCACGTACAGAACGACGAGCGCCGAGCGGCAGCTACGCGTGACGGCGCAGCGGCTGTAATAACGCAAATTCGGAAACGCACGTGATCTGCGACTCTCGCCCTTCGGTCGAGTCGGGCAAATCATCGCCGACTTGTCACACACCCATTTGGGATGCTGGTGTTCATGGCGGCTGCGGAACCGAACGATGACCCAAGCGACGAACCCAACGATCACATCGTGTCGAAGGGGTGGCAGAAGAACTTTGCGAATGACACGCACCAGGTCACCGTCGTGGATGTCGCCACGTGTCAGGTCGTGCAGCGTGATCGGCCGATCAAGAACAACTTTGCTGAACGAGGGTTCATGACGCAGATCGGTCCCAATGGTGAGGCGCTGCGCAATGCGGACAAGGTGTTCCAGAAGATCGAGCGGCGCGTGTTGAACAAGGTGCGAGAGATCGCAGTCGATCACCGCATCACCGACGAACTTCGTGATGCGGTCGTTCAACTCTTCACGATCCACCTGGTACGAAGCCAGGCGTTCCGCGACTCGCAGTTTTCGCTGCTCGACAAAGTTGAACCGGAGTTCGTGCGCGACTATCCGCGCAGTCCAGAGGTTCTGGAGAAGTATCAACGCCACTTTGGGCGACTGCCCTACCCCGGCGAGGTCGAGGCAATAGTGATGCAGTGGTTCGCGACTCGACGTGCTGGCGGTGTCGCGTTCGACAGCATCAAACACAGCATCGACACCATCGAACCGAGTTCTTCGGAAATGGCACCTGCAAGTTGTCGAGTGCCCCACGTCGCTGCCCGGGTTCATCCTCGGCGACGTGCCGGTGATCCACGCCAGTCTCGAAGCTCGAAAGTTCGGGTTTCGTGATG